>NZ_CP133464.1:0-300000 GCF_031191185.1 Prevotella nigrescens
AGACCTGCTCACTGCCCGTATCTCACAAGCCATTCATCCTTATGGACAAGGCAACATCATAGTCCGCCAAGCCCCCTTTGAAGCCATCGGAGAGTTGGAGGACAAGGACAAGTACGACCTTATAACAAGTAACATTCCCTTTGGTGATTTCATGGTCTATGACCGGGAGTACAGCAAGGGAAAAGACATTCTCAAGCGTGAATCCACACGAGCCATCCATAATTACTTTTTTGTAAAGGGATTGGACTGTATCAAGGAGGGCGGACTGTTGGCTTTCATCACCTCGCAGGGCGTGTTAGACAGTCCCAAGAACGAAGCCATACGCCGCTATCTGATGCAGAACAGCCAGCTTATCTCCGCTCTCCGACTGCCATCGGGTATGTTTTCAGACAATGCTGGAACGGAAGTGGGCAGCGACCTCATTGTCCTGCAAAAGCAGTCGGGCAAGACTATCAGCGAGGGCATGGAACAGCAATTTGTTGCGTCCGTATCGGCTCCCATAGCCGAAGGCTCTTCTGTCGTATTCAAGCACAATTCGCTCTTTGACGGTGAATGGAAGGACATAGCCCACCGAACCATCGCCACAGAGCGCACGATGGGCAGGGACCCATACGGCAAACCTGCATGGGAGTATCACTTTGATGGTAGCATTGAAGATCTGGCGGAGAGTATCAGGACACAACTCTCCTTGGAAATTGAGCAACGCTTTGACCGAAAACTCTATGAAACGGGCATACCGATGACGGAGGAGGAACGGCAGAAAGAAGCCGTGAAACAGTTGAGAAAGTTAGGGGTAACGGTAGATTTGCCGGAAGAGGAGCCAAAAACGGACAAGGAGGCGGATAACGCCTATAATCTCATGCCCGACAGCATCAGAAAGCAACTGCCCAAACTGTACAGCACAGAGAAAGGACTGATAGGCGATAAAGTCGCCTACGCACGCTATTTCTTCCCGATGGGAGCTTACACGGCTTACCTCTTGGAGTATGACCCCAAGACCCGCATCGGCTTCGGTGCTGTTACGATGGGCTACGGCTGGGAACTGGGCAATATGTCGCTTGATGAGATGGAAGGCGTGAAAGTAAGAGGATTGGGGATTGAACGTGACCTTTATTTCTCTCCTAAGAAACTGCATGAAATTGCGGAGCTGAAAGAAATCGTCAGAGGACAATATACCAAAGAAGAAGCGGTAATAAAGACAGAAGACACTGTTAAGGAGATTGTGAACGGTATTTCTGAAATCGAAACACCCAAGGAGGAATTAGAAACTGAAAAAGGAATTAATCTCGGGCAAGTCATAGAACCGGACTATTTTACCATTACCAAGGCACAGGCAAAAGAAAATACCGTTTCCAATGGAGAGACCACTCCATTGCAACCACCATCATCGGAGTATGAACCACAGCAATCTGTGTCAGAGCAACCGTCCATAAACGTTGAACCTGCGCCCGAAGGCGTACCCGCCTTGACACTTCACCGACAATACGAACAGGAAAGGTCGGAAATCCGTACGGATATTGAAGCTCCAAGAGAGATGAACGGGCAGACAATATTCTTTGACGACGATCATCATCCGGTGGTGGACAATAACATGGAAGACATCGGACAACCGGAGCAGCTGTCACTGTTTGCCCCAGAGGAATACAGCCTTTGGGCAAGAGAAGTTACTCGTGTGAACAATGAAATTAAGGATAATTCAGGAACTTCACAGGCACGCCGTCCTGTAGCACAAACTGTTTCCCCAAAGCCAGCGGAGTCCAAGATACAAAAGCCAGCAGCCGTACCCAAACGCCGTACCCATAGTAGCAGGAAAGCAGCTTCTTCCTCTTCACGTGAGCCGTCGCTTTTCGACTTTATGAACGAAGCTGAGGAGCGCAAGCCAAAACCGATAGCGGAAGTCAGAAAGGAGTTTGATGCTTCCCCGCGCCCTTTTCTCTCTTCGCCGGACTCCCACCTAAGAGACGGCTCCATTGTCGTGCAGAAAGGGCAGGTGGGCATTCTTTCTGATTTGAAGCGGCATCCCACTTTCAACCCGATGGACTTGCCCTATGCGCAGCTTTCCCGTCTCAAAGCCTATATCGAGATACGGGAGTGCTATCATCGTCTCTATGACTACGAGGCAGAGAACCATGCAGAAGACAGGGAAGACCGCAGCAGGCTCAACCACCTTTATAATGACTATGTTGCACGCTGGGGCTACTTCAATCAGAAGGCGAACACCGACATCATCAAGATGGATGCCACGGGCGTGGAAATGCTCTTCTTGGAACGCTCCGAAAACGGCAGGTACGTCAAGGCGGACATCTTTGACCATCCTACAGCTTTTTCCATCACGGAACTGACCGTTGCCGCAGACCCGATGGAGGCACTGGGCGCATCGCTCAACAAGTACGGTACGGTGGAACTTGACTACATGAGTTCGCTTTTACCTGATATGGAGGAGAGCGACATCATTTCTTCCTTGGAAGGTCGCATCTATTACAATCCCGAAGAGAATGCCTATGAAGTGGCGGACAAGTTCATTTCGGGCAATGTAATAGAAAAGGCGGAGCGTATAGAGTCGTGGCTCTTGGACCATCCCGACCACGAAGAGGTAAAGCAGAGCCTTGCCGCTTTGCGTGCAGCCACGCCAACACCCATTCCTTTTGCGGACCTTGACTTCAATCTCGGTGAACGCTGGATACCTGCCAAAGTCTATGGCAGGTTCGCTTCGGAGTTTTTCGGGACGGATATTGGCGTATCCTACCATTCCAATATGGACGAGTACAGCATTGTCTGCGACCGAAAAAACGCCAATATATGGCACAAGTACGCCGTACAGGGCGAGTTCCGCCGTTATGACGGTATTAATCTCCTGAAGCATGCCCTACATAATACCATTCCCGACATCAACAAGAGCAAGGAGGTGACGGATAAGGTTACGGGAGAGACCAAGACCATCAAAGTAAGGGACGGACATGCCATCCAGATGGCGAATGCCAAGATTGAGGAAATCAGACAGGGCTTTGTCGATTGGCTCGGACGCACACCAGACGCGTTCAAGCAGCAGTTATCCGACCGTTACAATCGCCTTTTCAACTGTTTTGTGCGACCGAACTTTGACGGTACGCATCAGACGTTTCCCGACCTTGACCTGAAAAGGTTGGGTATTGCCGACCTTTACAAGAGCCAAAAGGATGCCGTGTGGATGCTCAAAACCAACGGTGGCGGAATCTGCGACCACGAGGTGGGGGCAGGCAAGACGCTCATCATGTGTACGGCTGCCTACGAGATGAAGCGATTGGGACTGGCAAACAAGCCGATGATTATCGGACTGAAAGCAAACGTATTCGACATTGCCGACACCTTTAGGAAAGCTTATCCCAATGCTAAGGTACTCTATCCAGGTAAGAACGATTTTAATAAGCAGAACCGCCAACGTATCTTCAACGACATCAAGAACAACGACTGGGACTGTATCATACTTACGCACGAACAGTTCGGTATGATACCGCAGGCCTTGGAGATACAGGAAGCGATTATGCAAAAGGAACTGGACTCCGTGGAAGAGAATCTCGAAGTGTTGCGGCAACAAGGAAGAGACATTTCCCGTGGGATGCTCAAAGGACTGGAGAAGCGTAAGCAGACCCTTGAAGCCAAGTTACAGAACATACAGGACAGCATCGCCGAGCGTAAGGACGTTGCCGTGGATTTCAAGATGATGGGTATCGACCACCTCTTTGTAGATGAATCGCACCAATTCAAGAACCTGATGTTCAACACCCGCCATGACCGTGTGTCGGGCTTGGGCAATCCCGATGGCTCACAGCGTGCCTTAAATATGCTTTTTGCCATTCGTACCATACAGGAACGGTCGGGCAAGGACTTGGGAGCCACTTTCCTTTCGGGAACGACCATTTCCAATAGTCTGACGGAGTTGTATCTTCTGTTCAAGTATCTGCGCCCGCAGGCTTTGGAAAAGCAGGGTATCAACAGTTTTGATGCTTGGGCGGCAGTCTTTGCCAAGAAATCCACAGATTACGAGTTCTCCATCACGAACGATATCATTCAGAAAGAGCGGTTCAGGACGTTTATCAAGGTGCCCGAACTTGCCGCCTTCTATGCGGAGATTTGCGACTTCCGTACGGCAAAGGACATCGGTATTGACCGTCCGGAGAAGAACGAGATACTGCATAACATACCACCTACGCCCGAACAGGAGGAATTTATTGGCAAACTGATGGAGTTTGCCAAAAGTGGTGATGCCACGCTTTTGGGACGTGCGCCGCTCAGTGAGAGTGAGGAAAGGGCAAAGATGCTCATCGCAACGGATTACGCCAGAAAGATGAGCCTTGATTTACGCATGATTGATGAAAATGGGTACTCAGACCATATAGACAACAAGGCAAGCCACTGTGCCAAGATGCTCAATGACTATTATCGAAAGTACGATGCACAGAAAGGTACACAGTTTGTTTTCTCTGACTTGGGTACTTACAAGCCCGGCGGAGACTTCAACATCTATTCGGAAATCAAGAGAAAGTTGGTAGAGGATTATCATATTCCATCCTATGAAATACGCTTCATTCAGGAATGCAAGAATGAGAAAGCCAAGAAAGCGATGGTGGATGCCATGAACCGAGGCGACATCCGTATCATCTTCGGTTCTACTTCCATGTTGGGCACAGGTGTGAACGCACAGCAGCGGGCAGTCGCGGTCCATCAACTTGACACGCCGTGGCGACCATCGGATCTGGAACAGCGTAACGGGCGTGCCATCCGTAAAGGAAATCTTGTTGCCAAGGAGTTTGCCGACAACAAGGTCGATGTGATTATCTATGCCGTGGAACGTTCCTTGGACAGTTATAAGTTCAACCTTTTGCATAACAAGCAACTCTTCATCAATCAGCTAAAAAGTAACCAGCTTGGCAGTCGTACCATTGACGAGGGTTCAATGGACGAGGACAGCGGCATGAACTTCTCAGAGTACGTGGCCGTACTTTCGGGTAATACCGACCTTTTGGAAAAAGCAAGACTTGACAAGAAGATTACCACCTTGGAATCAGAGCGCAAGAACTTCCTCCGTGAGCGTGATGCCGCAACGGGCAAGCTGGCAGAGATTGAGAGTTCCGTGTCTTTCCATACGGACAAAATCAAGGAGGCACAGTCTGACCTGGCTCTCTTTGAGCAGCGCGTGGAGCGTGATACCGAGGGATTACCTGTCAATAAACTGACAATCAAGGGTGTGGAAGACAGTACCGACATCAAGGCTATTGCTGCACGCCTGCAGGAGATAGACGAGAAAGCACGAACCAAGGGCGAGTACAACAAAATCGGTGAGATATACGGCTTTTCCGTCATGGTCAAGACGGAGAGCACTTCCAAGGACTTGTTCGACTGTTCTGTGAACCGCTTCTTTGTCAAGGGACAGGAAAGCATCTACTATACCTATAATAACGGTAAGTTGGCAACAGACCCGAAACTTGCATGTCAGAACTTCGTTAATGCCTTGGAGCGTATTCCAAAGGTAATAGAGTCGCATGAGAAGGAAATGGCAAAGGTCGCAGCCAATAAGGACGTTTACATCAACATAGCCAACGGATCATGGAAGAGAGAGGACGAACTGCGTGCGCTCAAGAGGGAGGCAGCAGAACTTGACAGAAAGATTGCGCTTACGCTTGCACCACCGGAGGAGGAAAAAGATGAAACGGAAGAAAAGGAGCAAGAAGAGAATTTACCCAACAATAATTATTCTGTCGAAATGAAAAATGAGAACAATCCTGTCCAAGATAAAGAAGAGGATAGCCGTTTACAGAGTTTCAGACCCAAGTGGAGACACTAAACACATGTCGAGGGGCTAAATAAAAGTCAGACATTCAATATGGATGTCTGACTTTTATCACTATACCTGTAAATAACCTTTTAGCTTATCTATTCCCTCTTTGTGCTTATCGGGAGCCTGTTTCTTGAGTTTGCCTATATTCAGCAATTTCCATTGTACGGATGGATATTGGCTTAAATCCCCTGCGCAACATTTCTCCCACTGTGGTGTTCCATCCTCAAAGGAAACGAGGAATTCCTTATCTGTATTTGTAAGGCTGTCATTTACCTTTTTAATGATGGATTCGCGAGCCTGCTCATAGTCTGTATAGGTAAATGGAATATCTGACATTCCCCTGAATTGGTTTTCAAGTGCCTCCTCTTGGTTTATGCTATTAGGAGACAGAGATTCTACGATAGGCTTGTCGCTTCCCAATAAGCATAAGATGAGCCCGTCTTTTACATCTTCAAGTGTTTGGTCTTTCATGTATTTGCAGTCAAACATGTCACGTGGGTGCTGGCGGCTGAGGGCAGCTGTAATCTTCCCTCCATACAATTGAGAATAAGGAACTATGCGTGCCTTACAGTTGGCTTGAAACTCTTCCTTCGCTCTCGGACAGAGTTCCATGATTTCAACCTCTCCAAGTATGCCCCGTTTAGTACCATTTACCTCTATTTTCACCGTGGCGCCATCATACGTGCACTGCAATTTCCATACTTTGGATTTATGTATCACGTGTATTCCGGGAATGGCACGTTCTATACTTGTTTTCAGCTCTCCGAGATATTGATTTATCTTTTCCAAACTTTCCGTGCGTGGCTCTATCGGAATATAGGTAAGGTCAATATCAACCGAGTAACGTGGCAAATTTTGGTGGAACAGGTTAATAGCTGTGCCTCCATGAACTGCAAAATCCGTTATCTTGTAAACCAAAGGCATAATGCGTAGTAACAATGCCACCTGTTTTTTATATTGTTGATTATTCATAATCGTTTAATTCTTTTGGGACAATCATCTTATACTTGCTGATATATATACCGGATTTGACGAGTTGGAGTTTATGTGTCCCCAAATCTATTTTTGTAAGGTCTAAGTCTTCATACCAATAATGCCCCGCTTTTTCAGCCATATATAGAAACAGCCTCTTCATTTTGTAATGTTTTGTGGTTTCCAATAACGATTGGACAACATTTGGACGCAGAGTGGTCAGCTGCTCCATGATATAAAATAAATCCATATAATCATATTGTCGCGGTGTAAGCAACAGACATTCCATAAAAGCCTGCTCAGGGGAGGATATAAGCAGCCTCCAGTCCAAGTATGTTAAAGTTGTTATCTGTGCACGGACAAATACTTCTGTCTTGAAGAACTTAAATTCACGGTCGAAAACGTCATGCTTCATCCATTGCGGCATTTTATCACTTGCCGTTGATATCATTAACAAAGGCTTGCCCATAGGTACATAATGATTGAAACCCCAAAGTTCCAAAGCAGAATGCGCCGCAACACGAAAACTCTTTCCTACTTGTTCGTTGAAGGACTGCAAAGCACCAAAAGCGGACAGCGTGTCGCCTGTGCGGTACATGACTCCCTTGCATAGAGAGGATAACCAACCGGAAGAACGATACCTGCTCAACAACTGCCTGGAATAGCCATGCTCTACAAGCCATGTCGCAAACAGCAATCCGTTCTTTTGCCCAGATTGAAGCATTTGGTTTATTTTTTTTCCTTTTAGTACACTCATAGTTTACTTGCTGTCATTAAAACCAACTGCAAAGGTACAAAAGACTTTGGTGATTACAGCCTAACGGTTGAATTATTTTCCTGAAAGTAAACTAATAGTTGACCTACAGGATAAAATTACAACCATTGTGAGAAAAAGGAGGATGAAATGGAACATGAAGACATTCCCAACATATTGTATGAAACTGGCTTTTACCATAAGTCTCGCTTCTGCAACATTTCATCTATCTCTTCTCGAAGGAAAAGTAATCGGCCATTGGCTTTAAGATAAGGGATTTTCCCTGCCCAAACCCAGTTGTAAATGGTTTTTTGCTCTACCTTCAAGATTTTGGAGACATCTATGATGTCCAAGTATTCCGGTTTCAATGGAGGACGGATTGTTGTATCTATTTCCTGTTCCCGCAGGACAAGCAGACGGTCGAGCTTGTCTTCCACATTCTTCAGTTTATCAAACAGGCGTTTCTGCCATGTGTCTTCAGGCTGATGGTCTAAGTACGGCATAGTTCCCCTTTTTGATAGTTACCATTGGTATCTTGTGCCAAGATACGTTGTTCTTTCATATAGGCAATATATTTCTTCGCAGTTCTTTCTTTGATTTCCATTTCACGCATCAGAATCTCACACAGTTCTTGGTATGAGAGTTTGAGAGAACTTCGGAAAGCCTCTTTAACAACACCAATAAGTTCATCGGTCTTGCGCTTTTCCTTGTCCTCCTTGGACTTCTCGCCGTGATAGACGTGCATATCCTCTGCCTTGTCCCAGCCGAAAAGCATCATCGGCACATCCAACGGACTTCCGTCACGGACTTTCAGAGCTTTCACCACTGAGTATTCGGGATTGTCGTCTTTCTCAATGGAGAGAATGCCTGCCGCCTTGCGTTGCAGCTCCGAGCCGATATGCCCGCGAAGTTTGATACCGTTCGGCACGAAGTGTAGCACGCAGATGATACAGGTATTGTATATCCCTGCCAAGCGATAAAGCTCGTCAACGATGGCAATGCTCTCCGTCTCATCATTGGCTGATCGTATCAGGTCGGCAATGCCGTCAATCACCACGAGATGGATGCCTCCATGCTTGTGATGAAACAAATCCATACTCTCACGGATAAGTTTCAGTCGGTCTTTACGGGAGAGCGAAGCCAGATATAGGGAGTGGTAAAACTCTGGTACGGTTTTCAATGAAGCACGTTGTAAGGTCTTACCCAAATTTTTGTGCAGTTGTGCCTCGGACTGTTCCGTATCATAGTGTAATACCGCCAAACCATTAGGGTTGGGCGTAATTTCCAATCCCAATGTCCTCTCGGCAGGTAACCGTTCTGTTCCTAATGTTCCGGTAAGAATGGCAGCCACATAATTGCTTTTGCCCGTTCCTTCACCACCTGTGATACAAAACAAGTTGCCCTGTGTACCAAGTGGCACTCCATTCACTGCTACAACGGACATTGAAGCGTCAGGAGGATTGTCATAGTCTATTTCACATGAACGTAACATCATGATGGTCTGTGTATAAATTTGGGAGAGCATGGCTGACAGCAACCCTCTCAATTCTTTTTCAGTATGCCCTAAGGCAAAGTAATCGGATATGTCTTTCTCGCTTTTGATGCCCTGAAGGGGGAGCGTCAGGGTAAGTACCTTATAAGCGGACAGGACTTCCGTTTGCCGTTCAGCCTCCCTGAGTCCGGTCTCGTCCGTATCGTATAAGAGAATGATGTGGCGAAAACGAAGCAGCAGGCTCTCGATTATGCTTTCCGGGATTTGTGCAGTCTCGCTGTTGAAACAGATGGCATTGAAATGATGGGCGGAGAGGGAAAGCACATCTTTTTCTCCACCCGTGATGAAGAGTATGTCGCCCTTGTTGGGCAGCTGCTCGAATCCGAACACATAATCTTCTGCCTTTTCTCCTCCATACAAGAACCGCATTTTACTGAATGGACGGTACACTTTAACAAAATTCCTCATGGAATAGCAGAACATAGGTTCTTCCGAAGAAGAATGAATGGTATATGCCTTTCCTTGGTTTGAAACCGACTCAAAACGGGCTATGGACTTGACCTGAAAGCGCTGCAGGGTTTTCGTTCCGATACCATACCGTGCCCAAAATCCAAGTTCGTTATCCTTGTAAGATTGTTCTGCGATCCTGAACCATTTCTTGGAGCCTGCCTGCTTACTGGCATTCATGGATATGGGAGGTTTGGGAGGAATATTGGCATTCGACTTGCTTTTCTCGCTCCAATCATGGTACGGTAATGGAATGTTCAGTTGCAGGTCATTGATAATCATCTTCAATACCCTCATAAAGTCTCTCTGCATATCCAAGCCTTGTATTGCGGCTGCGAACCAAAAGCAATCGCCGGAATACATTTCGTTACCGAAGTCTTTCATCCGATAGCACTTCGATCTCGTGTCAAAATAGATATTGCAGGAAGCCCGTCTGTCCTCATATAGTGGATTTCGAAAATTCCGTTTCGGAACAAAGTCAATCGGCATATAGAAACTGAAGATCTCCAATCCCCTGTTTGTATGTTCCAAGATTTCTTCCTTAATGTTCATAGTTCCTCAAACAAAATTTGTGAGTCTCCCATATAGCCTTTCAATATACCGTCTTTGTAGGCATTGAGCCTTTGAAGGGCTTCCACCCTGCGAAAGCCTTTGAAGGAAGCGCGTCCCGTCTTGATTGCAATGTACAGTCCTTTGAAGGGATAGACCACGTGATTGCAGGAAACATAACGGTAAGGGACAACCTTGCTGTCTCTCCATCGCGCAAGTGAAGCTCTGGATATGCCGAGAAGTCGCAGGACATCAGAAGAATTCAGCTCAATCTTTTCTTCCAACACGGCATAGTCCTGTTTCAGTTCAAGGATGAAGCCTGTAATCCGTTCCATATTTTCTTTCAAGGAATGTATTTCTTCCAAAAGGGCGGAAGGAAGCATGTTATTCTCTGTCATCACGCATCAGTTTTTGGATAAGTTCCTCAATAGCTGCCATTAAATCACGAAATGTAGATAGGTTGTCTTGCTTTTTTACTATACGGTTGGCAAGAAGTATGATATGTTGAATCATTCTTTTGTGATCTACCTGACAGAGCCTGTTCAACAAAAAGATGAGGTCTTCTTTCTCAATTGTGAAGAAACGATGGTCTTTGTCTTCGGTGGTATGTACCAAAGATTCTATCATTCCTTTGGGAAGATGCAAAAGAAGTACATCCATGTCGAATGCGGAGGCGCATTTGGTATAGGTGTCAATTCTCAAATCTGTCTGCATCTTGCAATGCTTCCTGAAATTGGAATTCTCCATGCCGGCAACTTGGGCTCTCATCTTGCTGTTATCGCAAGAAGACAGCATGATTTCAAGAGTGGGAAGCACGATAAACAAGCGTCCCTCTCCCTTTTGAGGTATCATCTTCTTATCCATATTTGTTTGTTAATTTGATTTATAGGTGCAAAGTTCCAAAGAAATAAACCTTTTTTAAGAATATTGGATTGCCAATGTTGGCAATATGATACCATTTGTATCTTTTATTGTTTCACACACGGATAGACCGTCAGTGCACGGTGCAAGTCCCTTTTATATATAAGGGCTTGCACCGTGCACTGAAATTGTAGCCGGAATCTTTCTAAAAGATTTTCAATCAAATATTTGGCGGCAGTTCATATTTTTTGTACCTTTGAACGCGATAAATACAAGTGTGTATTTCTCATAACAGTATCTATGGGTACTCTCAAAATACTCTCTTGTGGCTACAATTTGGTTACAGAGAGAAAACAGGAAAGTATAAATTGCTATGATACAAGGAGTTGAGAAAAAGGTTCATTTTCCTCTCTCTCCGCAAACAAGGGTGTAAATCAACGAATTACGTGATTTACACCCTTTATTACACCCAAAAATTCATTGTCTTAGAAACTTATCGCACTTTTTTTATTACAATATTCGTTTGTATTCGTGAAAGTAATAACTATTACACACAAATATGATTTACGGATATATCAGAGTTAGCAGCGATAAGCAAACAGTGGAAAATCAACGCTTCGAGATTAGCAACTTTTGTAAACTTCAGAATCTTTCAATTGACGACTGGATAGAGGAAACTATCAGTGGTACAAAAAACTATAGTAAACGTCAACTGGGTAAATTACTTAAAAAAGTGAATAAAGATGATATTATCATTTGCAGTGAATTGTCCCGGCTTGGGCGTAACTTATTTATGATCATGGAGATACTGAATATCTGCATGACAAAAGAATGTCGCGTGTGGACTATCAAGGATAACTATCGGCTTGGGGATGATATTCAGAGCAAAGTCCTCGCTTTCGCTTTCGGACTTTCGGCAGAGATAGAACGCAATCTTATCAGTCAGCGAACCAAGGAAGCATTGGCAAGAAAGAAGGCAGAAGGCGCAAAACTTGGGCATACCAAAGGATTTCGTTGTAGGCTTAACCCCAAATGTGCCAACAGGCATGAGTGGATTATCAAGGAGCTTAATAAAGGAACGGAGAAAACAGTTGTTGCCAAAAAGTTGAGAATATCAAAAACCACCCTCTACCGATATCTTGTCTATACGGGGCTTCATACACCTACAAATTGCCTGCAGGAAGGATGGAAAGATTATGGCATCTATCATTGATTTCTGCGTATGTCTGAGACGACCCTCAAAAGAGGGTGGTTTCGACATTACTATTGGCAACCCTCCATACATTAGTGCGCCAACGCAAATTGCATCCCCAGAACTAAATGAGCAACGCCAACGTATTATCGAGTGCAAGAAATACAAATCACTCAATGAGAAATGGGATTTATATATTCCCTTTATGGAACTTGGATTGCAACTCCTCTGCCCCAATGGAGTATTCTCTATGATTGTTCCATATCCTTTGACAAATCAGAAATATGGCAAGAAACTCCGTAAGATGATTATAGAAGAATATCGCCTATTGGAAATTGCAGATTTGAACGGTACAAAGATTTTTGAGAATGCAACTGTGAGCAACTGTATACCATTCATTCAGAACTCATCACCAAAAGGTGATCTTCGCATAACTCAAATATATGCGGACAAGACATTCCATAAAGTATTGCATAAGTCTCCAGAAACGTTAAAACAGGACGAAAAGAAATATGTCTGGAACTTAACAGAAGAAAGAAGGTCTGGAAATCGTTTTGCCAACATGAATGTGTTGGGTGACTTCTGCTATATCAGTGTAGGAATGGTTGTTAATGCAGATGAAAAGAAAGCAAAAGGAGAATTTAGGAAAGATGACCTTATAAGTGAAACTTACGACGAAATTCATAGTCGCAAATACATTGAGGCTAAAGACATAGACAAGTATCGGGTAAAACGTGTTCGTTATCTTGAATGGAATACAGAACGATGCCCTGATAAGTTGCGGCGCCCTACCTTTCGTGAATTGTATAATCGTCCAAAACTATTAATAAATCGTTTAGGTTTTCTTAAAGTACATCTTGATATGGACACGCATTTCTTGCATAGCGACTCTATGTTTTCTGCTGTTCTATGGAAGGATTTGAAGGGAGTTAACAACAAGAGCATATCCTCAAGCATTAAGAAATTCTGCAAGCACACTCGTACTGAGATGGAAGCGTTGTCAAGCGAAGTAGACTTGCTTTATTTGTTAGGTGTCCTCAATTCCTCAATGGCTGGTCAGTTGTTGGCTGACCAACGAGGCAGCGATTATCACATCTACCCCGAGCATATACGCAATCTTCCTATCCCTATTGCGACTTCCAAGCAGCAAGAGGAGATAGCTCAGCTCGTCAGAATCATTATGGAAAAGATACATGATGGGCAAGACTGTGAAACGGAGCAACAGAAAGTCAATCAGATAGTTTCCATACTATACATATAATGCATTTTTCCTATTTCCTGATTAACGCGTATTTACGCAAAAAAAACGAATAGAATCTTGATGTTGTGAGAAAATATCCATATCTTTGTAGTCGCAAAGACTGCGTTTTTACGCATAAATAACTAATAGGAATGAATATAGAACGACCCATATATCTGCAAAGGTTAATTGACCGACGCCACAATGGAATGATAAAAATCATTACTGGATTGCGTCGGAGTGGCAAATCGTATCTGCTCTTTACACTTTTCTGCCAGTATCTTAAAGAACAAGGGATAGATGATACCCAAATCATTAAGTTGGATTTGGAGAACATTTATAATGAACGTTATCGAAAGCCTTTACCCTTGTTAGATTACATTAGCCAAAGGGTAACAGATACGAGGGAATACTTTATACTCATAGACGAGATACAATTGCTTGACCGTTTTGAGGAGGCGCTGAACACGCTGCTGAAGAATCCACAATTAGATGTGTATGTCACAGGCAGTAATGCACGCTTCCTGTCAAAAGATGTTGTGACGACTTTCCGTGGTAGGGGCGATGAGTTACGTATCCACCCATTGAGCTTCAGCGAATATATGTCGGTGAAGCCAGATGCGCCTTTCTTGGAAACACACCTTAATGAATATATGCTTTTGGGAGGATTGCCCCAAACGGTAACGATGGCCACAGAACAACAGAAGAAGGGCTATCTGCAACAGCTTTTCTCCAATACCTACCTTATCGACATCAAAGAAAGGTACGGCATACGAAACGATGATGATCTGGAAGAACTCATTGATGTCATGGCAAGCAGCATCGGAAGCCTTACCAACCCACAGAAAATAGCGAACACCTTCCGTTCCGAAAAGCGGAGCACCATCACCAGAGACACCGTCAAGACTTATCTGGACTATATGCAGGACGCTTTCCTGATGGAGCGTGCTGTTCGCTACGATATTAAGGGTCGTAAATATATTGATACTCCAGCAAAATACTATTTTGAAGACTTAGGATTACGCAATGTCCGATTGAATTTCCGTCAGACAGAACACACACACTTGATAGAGAATCTTATATACAATGAGTTACGGATGCGTGGCTATTCTGTGGATGTAGGGCAGGTTACGCAAAATACGAAAAACGAAAATGGAATAAGTGAACGCAAGCAGTTAGAAGTGGACTTCGTATGCAACAGAGGACAGGACAGAATTTACATCCAGTCGGCTTACGCTTTGCCATCTGAAGAAAAAACAGAACAAGAACTACGATCTCTCAAACAGATTAAAGATAGTTTTCAGAAAGTTGTTATTGTAGGAGGCATGCAACCCACTTTCCGCAACGATGACGGCATACTCATCCTGAACATTTTTGATTTTCTGCTGAATAGAAGTGGACAGAATCTGTGACCCTCAAAAGAGGGCTTCGATATTGTTATTGGGAATCCACCGTATGGGGCTAAATATGATAACCAAACAAAGAGGTATTACAAGAATACTTATGTAACCGCAAATAGCATTCGTGGCTTGCAGAAAGGGTCACTCGACACATATACACTGTTCATTGAATTGGGCTATAACCTACTCAGACGGAATGGCAGCTTTGCCTATATCGTTCCAATATCCTTGACTTCAAGTGATTCCCTCACAGGAGTACACCGTTTATTGATGAATAACTGTGACACCATTCATATTTCATCATATTCAGTTCGCCCCAAGCCTGTATTTGAGAATGCCGTCGTGAATACTTCTATATTGCTATTCCAAAAAACGGAAACACCTTGTCAACATCTTTATTCCACAAAGATGTACAGAAGAGGAAATGAGCTTGATTTACAAAAGCTTATTGACAATCTTAATTTTTCTAATGTGTATGGTTATACTATGATAGGTCGCATTCCGAAGATTGGTTGTGAAATGGAAAAAGACATTCTTATAAAAATCTTCAACAATACTCCGATTAGGACTCTTTATGACGACAAGGGTGATCCTATCTATTATAGGACAACTGGCGGTAGGTACTTTAAGGTTGTAACCAATTATCCGACTGGTTCAACTAAAGAAAAGCCATTATATTTTCAAAAACGACTATCGAATGCTATTGGTTGCATTCTTAGCAGTTCTTTGGCTTTTTGGTTTTACCAAATCTATTCCAACAACCTTGATTGGAAGACATACGAGATTGAGAACTTCACCATTCCACAGCTTACAACTGAAAACATTGAGTATCTTGACAAACTATATTCTCGGTATCTAACGGACATAGAGTCTAAGGCAAATGTCAGAACAACATCTGGAGAGTCCACTTACAATGTTGATTCATTCAAGGAATACAAGATTGTACGCTCCAAGGGCATCATTGATGAGATAGATGACTACATTTGCCCACTATACGGCTTGACCCAGAAAGAAACGGACTTTGTCAAAAATTACGAATTGCAGTTCAGGCTGGCAGGAGAATAAAGGCTCTATAACGTTTCGTGTGGGTTGTTTGACCCAATTAGAATAATATCTACTGTATTCATAGAAAGAAGTTATTTGTTCAGTTTAGTTTTACTCTTTAGCCAACGAAATAAGATGTTTTTAAGGTCTTAATTCATACTATGTTTGTGAATGTTTACCATCATTTGCTGTGGTGCGGATACTCTGCACATGTGATGCGGAGGGTTAAATTTACTATGATATATGAATGACAGGGGATGAATTGTGAGCAAAACGTTGTAATACTAAGAATAAACAGGAGGTGTGTAGAAGCTTGTTTAGCTCAAACTCCTTTATATTTGTAGATTAATCCGTCTTCTTCTGTTCAGTCATAAAGCCTTTAAACATAGGAACGCTGGCAAGAAAAAAATATTTACCCACACGATTCGTTATAGAGCCAGAATAAATGATAATTGGAGGACAATTCCTCCAATTATCATTTGGTCTTACTTTTCTTCATACGCCTAAATACCATGTCTTGAAGCGTATTTACAATATAAGCTTCTTCTTTGCCTAATCCAAAGAATTTAAGGACAATAGCATCTATCATTTTATGTTGATTGTCATTGAGCGTTGCTGATATACTCGTATCTATCACTTTATCCTTAACTGTCATATATAGGGCAAAAATTTCAGACGGTTTGTTAAAATTGTAGCAAATAGGTATGCTCTTCAAGTCTGTTGCCTCTGCTTTTAACATTCCGCCTCCCAAGTTTGTTCTTCCTGTAATTTCTCTTAAAAGCCAGAACAATGATGAGTTACAAAATAGCCATATGTTTAAGGTTTCTTCTTGCGACAAATCACCATAAATTTCAACATAACTTGATGTATAGCCAGAGCATTCGTTAATGCTACAGAAATGTGTCCCTATTCCTCTTGGCATTATAAGAAGAGGTTTTTTCCTACTGCTTGAGATGTCGTCTTTACTGACATAACAAGACGAATTATTCCAACTATAGGTTGGACCAATCTCTGATGTATAATACGGATAAGTTCGAGAAGATTGACTATAAACAATATGACTTTTAGTTAGATTTAGTCCTTGTCCAATGCTTATCTTTGAAGAAAGACTTTTATCTTCAAGTTGGCTTATAGTTTCTATAATCCGTAATAGTTTCTGTTCAGCTCTAATGATACCCCCCCACTTGTAGTTATGCAATAATTGATCGCTTGATAAGAATTCTTTTAGAGTAACATTTTCCGTATCATGCATGGAAAATGTATTACATGGATATTTTTCAAGACTCCCATTACAATGAAAGAACTTAACAGGAAATTTATCATTGCTCTCGTTTCTGTTACTGATGATGGTTATAATAGTGTTTATATCAGCTGTTTCAAAGTATTTGTACTCAGAATCAATAATTGCATGAACTTTACACTTCTTCAATAAAAAATTCTGAAACAGTTTTCCGTAGTCTGTGGAAAGCCACGAATTTTCAGTGATAAAGACGTTGTACCCATTTGGGCTCAATAATCTCAGCGATAATTCATAGAAGAAAATCAATAAATCTGCACCACGGGGAAAGGCTCTCGCATCTGACAATCTTCTTTTTTGAATCTCACTCTGCAAACTCACCTTTAATGATTCTGGGAAATTTGGACTTCTCGATTCTAAATACGGCGGATTACCAATAACAATATCGAAGCCCTCTTTTGAGGGTCGTGAGAAGACATCGTTAAACCAAGTGTGCCAGAGGAAGAACTGCGAGTTAGGCAATTCCATATTTTGAACACTTTCTATCACGTTTTTATAATGTTCTATATTTTTCTCAGCTCCTGCAATGGTTTTCTTTTGCTTGTCCGTTAGGGTCGTAGATAAAAGAATCTGCTCTATTTTCTTCTCTTCTCCTCGCTTGTACGTATCAAGTGTATAAGTAATAGTATGCCTTACATTGTCATCAAAAGATTGGCGGAGACACGCCCGCTCATCGTGATCAGTCACCTCAAAATAACGTTTCAAATTAGCTTGAAACTCTTTTAATTTATCTGTTTGAGTAAAAATCTTTTTTATCTGCTGTTCTTCCAATTCTCCAAACAGATTGCGTTGAGGTTCATATATTTGTAAGTCCGACATTGTTGCCAGTTTGCTTAGATCTATACCTTCATAACTTTCCAGTAGGGAGTTTCCCTGCATTATTTTGAAGTCAAGGTTAGGGAGTGCCTCTGGTGTCTTTTCGTCTACAATCAGAGCAAGCCAAAAGCGTAGTCGGGCGATGTCAACGGCACCTCGTTCAATGTCAACACCATAGATATTGTTTTGAATGATATAGCGTTTGATATTAGCTGCATTTTCTATAATGTTTGGTTCTATCGCAGAACGACAGAAGAACAACTCGCGCAGTAAACCCATAGGGAAAGCACCCGAGCCAATAGCAGGGTCGCATATTTTAACGTCCAAAAGTTTCTGTTCAATATTTGCTTTTAAGTCGCCAAGCAGTTCAGCATCATGCGTTGTAACAAACTTGCGAATAGCCTCCTTATCTTCCTCGTTTTGATCTGTTTGCAAATAAGCTATCAAACTCTCACGGCACATATATTGTACGATTTCCTTTGGTGTATAAAATGCGCCCTTATCCTTATTATCCTCCAACAGGTTTTCAAAGATGCGCCCAAGCATTTCAGGGTCAACACCTACTTCTGCATCATTAGGGTCATTCTCGTCGATGGTAAAGTTGTACTGTGAGAGCATTGTAAGTAAACTATCAAAGTATTCCGCAGGAAATTTTACTGCAAGTTCATCAAGATAGTCACGTTCAAACAAGCCACCATTGAGATAAGGGATACGACAATTGCGAAAGCCCTCCACCTTTGTGTCATAAAGGTCGTTCTTTTCAGAGCGATTCTTATCTAAACCTTCCGAAAAAAGATTCTCTAATATGGCATCAAGAAAATTCTCCTTTTGTTCTTCAGAAGCATTCTCAAAAAGGTGCAAAATGAAGTTACAATCACCTTTGCCCCAATCTTTGCCTGCTGGAACACCGAGCCATCCTTTTTTCTGAAGAAAATGCAAGAAAACAATTCGACCTAACAGTTTCTTTACATAATCACGAATAGGCTTTTCCTCACGGTCACGAATTTTGTCTGCCGTCATACCAGCATGGTCAAAATCTGTGTCGATGAAATTCTGTCGCATTCCATTGGCTGGGTCAACCATATAATTGACAAAAGCCTCATACTGAGCTTTGTATTTCCCAAAGAACTCTTTTGAAAGTGCTTCAACATTGAACGCATCTTCGATATCTTTTATCGAATAAGTATCTCTTTTATCATATATTTTTTTAAAGTTCTCAGCTGCAGTACGACAAGACTGTCCAGGACCCAGCAAGAAGGTGTATCGTTTACTGTCTGTGACTTCTTTCTGACTACCTTTCTTATGACAGAAAGTGAAGCGCCAATCCCAACGAGTATCGTTCTCATAGTGAAAGAGCATAAAGGCACTGGAATAATTCTCCATGACCTTACGGATAAGGCGTTGAATATTTACGCGGTTTCGCTCCATCATCACACGATCACTAACCGTGACATCGAAAATCTGTAGTGGCTGCACTCCTACGTCTATCTGTCCCACCTGCTTGATACTACATATTCCTGTTGCTTCAGCCAATGGTTTCTCTTCAGGACTATTCTCCAAGAGTTCTGTCTCAGAAAGAGATTCAAATTTATCTTCACCAAAAATGGGGAAAATAACATTGTCTACGAATGAACTCCAGCCTTTATATTTACTGCTTAAATACCCCTTTAATGTCTCTACGCTTAATATTTCTTTTTTCATAAGTTTGTCTTTACTTGATAGTTCCTAAAACAATAGATGCTACGCCCTGCTTATTTTCTACCTGCGCAACAAGTTTACCAATCTCACGTTCCAAAATTTCATCAATATCCTGTTGCTTGATGGCAAAAAGGCTTTGGTTACGATGTTCTAATTCGTGCTCTATTGCCAACATCTGTTTAATGACATCAAAGTTACCTTTGTCAACAAGTTTTCGTGCACTCTCCAGAAGTCTCTTTGACTTTGCTGAGATAGTATCGTTCTCATAGAGTTTTACGACGATTCCCTGTGCCAGCGTACGTTTATCTCCAGCCCTTGATCTTTTAATGCGAACGAAATATTGATTATACGTCTTTAAGGCTTCATCCGAAAGTTGCTGCCAGTCATCGGGCAGTGGTATGCGCTTAGCATTCTCATCTACTCGCATTTCCTCAAGCAGCTCAAGTAAAGATATTATCTGAGTACCCTTTCGTCCATCTTCCTCTTTACGCATTCTGATGGCCAGCCGTGCAGAGCGAGGAGCTTTCACAACAAAGTAAGCGGTGCCACTTGTTGCCTGTGCCATCTTCCATTCGCTCTCAGTTTGCTCTATCTGCAGATAGCGTTCAGGATGTGCCTTCTTGTATTGTTTTAATTCAAAGATATACTTCTGCAAAGGCGACTCCTCACCGTTAATCGCCTCGACAAGTTCATGATGCACAACCGTTTCCTCTTCTGAGAAAATCTTGCTGTCCTCACCAAAGAGTATATGGAATGATTGCAACTTAGTGTGTGCTTTGCGAACCAACTGTATTTGAGCATCACCTTCAGCACTTGGCATAAAGTTATACACATAAACGAATGGTTCTTTACTGCCAATACGGTTTACACGTCCAATACGCTGCATTAAGCGGGTGGCGTTCCAGGGCGTATCATAGTTCAGAATGACATTGGCACGATGGAGGTTTACGCCTTCAGCTAAAACCTCTGTCGTAATAAGAACATCATAGTCATCTTTCCACTCACCATCATAATTTGCATCGAAATTTTCCTCAATCGTATGTTCCATTTCATCACGGTTAGCAGCAGTAATGGCAAGAACTTTGTAGCCCTTTGCTCTAACAGCTCTAACAAGCGATTCAACCGTATCTATTGCTTCGGAGAAGATAACTAATTTTCCTGACGTATTCTTTTGAGGATTGAACAGTTCAGGCTTGATATTTTCTTTGAAGGCATCAAACTTTGGGTCCTGTGAGTTACGTGCCCATCGGTCATAGAGCTTAGAAATGAGTCGGAAGTCTTCTTTCAGTTGGGTATAGTATTCCTCTTTAAAGTCCTTACGCGTATATTCAGCATTTTGTCCTTTCTCGTTGCGCCCTTGTTCTGTCAGTTTCAGTATTTTGCCCCTGATGTCTTCTACACAATCGCTAAATGATACTTTCTTTCCTCGTTTTTTAGTCTTTGCCTCGTAATCAAGCTCTTTGTTTACATCGATTTGTGGACATACAAAGATAGTATCATTCTCCCACATCTTAATCATGTTCTCAGTGTAATAGCGCAAGTTCAATAGAGATTGTGTAAAGGCCGAGAACGAACTTTCAAGACGTTTCACAAGAAGATTCTGCATTATGGTAGAAAGTTGTTTAGCCACATCACTCACACCACGGTTGCCACGACCCGTATGTTTCTTTTCGTTGGCAGGATTGGTAAAGTATTCTATGGCACGATAACGGAAATACTTCAGCCACTCATCCGTCTGTAACTTTTCTACTTCCGTAGGAGCAATAATCGTCATTGTATCAGAGAAGAGCTGAGCCAACTCATCTTCCATAACATATTCAAGATTATTTGGTCCAACAATCTCAGGAAAGATCAGCCCTTCTGCCTTCATATCGTCGCCGTAATATTCTTTAACGTCAGTTCTTGTTCTGCGCTCAAGGATATCAATTAGAATGCAATCACGTATTTTCTTTGAGGCAGCATTGAGCCGCACCCGACGTTCGTCAGTTGGAATGTCATGGATAAGTAGCCCTGTTTCCTTGTCTACTTTCGGCTTACTAATAAGGAGGTCATACTCTCTATTTATGTCGGCAAAGAACTTTTCTATATTTCCTCCTTCAGCCTTCTTTAGCGTACTATCATTATGGTTGCGCTCAAAAAGGTAAATTTGATTCTTCAAATCATTCGGACGATTATTTTGCGGTGTGGCAGACAGAAGTCCAATATAGGGGTATATGCCTGTATTAGAGCCAATCTTCTGTATCAGTTGGTCAAGCGACTGATACATCAGTGTGTTGCTGTTGCGGAACTTATGACTCTCATCAATAATAATGAGTCCATAATCCTTATCTTGAAGTGTTCCCTCAAATTCACCAGTATCAGCACTGTCATCGTCGTTATCTTCCCAACTTTCATCCTCGGTAACATTTCCGATTCGTCCTGTTGTTATAAAGTCAATGTATGGCGCAATCTTATCGTCAGAATCTTTGTCGAACATGGTAATAGCCTTCTTCCAACCCGACTGAATGGCAGGAGGGGTAATGACCAACACCTTACGTTCTCTACCATCATCTTCTGGTACGGAAAGAAAACGCTTGATGATAAGCGTTCCAATGATTGTCTTACCAAGTCCAACCACGTCAGCCAACATAAAACCACCATGTTCGCGCATAATACTAAGACATCGCTTGACGGCTTCTATCTGATATTTCAATTTGTGAATCTTTGATGGTAAATAGGCTTCTATCTGTTGTCCGAGCGATGCATCTACGACATCCCCAAATTGAATTTGCAACAATTTGATATACTGCTCATAGGGGGTAAACTCTTGAACAGCATTTTTTTGTATATCAATGTAGATAGGCGACTTCTTGATAACCTGCTCCAAGAACTCCTGTATCCAGTCTTGTGAGCATTCCCACTTCTCTTCAAACCAACAAATATGTCCTTTTGAATTTGATCCATGAGTGGGGCGAGCTGTAATACGTGTGGGGTCGGTCTCAAGATAATTCAATTCGGCATTTCCCAATAATCCCTTCTGCGTAAAGTTAGAACTACCAATGATACCATAAGAAAAAGATGGACCTGAAAAAATATAACACTTAGAATGTAAGAATTCGTCTTCACCTTTGGCATTTTTCGAATAGATGCGTATCTGTATTTTACCATTCCCACAATACTGAAGCAGCAGATTGATAACACTCTTGTACTCATCATTTATTTTAAGGTCGTGTATGTCAGTCCGTATAAAATCATAAGGATAGCTTGCATCCTTATACTTTGGGTTTGCAAGTAACGAGGTATAAACTACAGGGTCTTTACCTATAAGAAGTTCAAGCGAGGTCCCATCACGTTCCAAAAAACTTGTAAGTGCATTGAGAACAAGCGTCATACCAGGTATGTCCCAATACCCAGTTGCAATCTGTATTTTATCAATACCCTCTGCCAAAATACACCTCTTGATGTAATTTTGCATAGAGAGTGCCTCAGAAGAATTATCTATAAGGTTATTGTGCATCATTTTACTAATTCTTTGGGTGAAACATTGAGCAAATCTGCCACCTTGAAGATGGTAGCAAGATTAGGCTGCTTGCGATTGCAAACATATGCATTGGTGATACTGAAACTCATGCCAAGTTCTTTGGCTAACCATGTTTGGGTGATGCCTCGCTTCTTCAAATGCACCTTGATAAGGTTGCTATGCTCTTTCTTCTGTCCCATTAGATGATTATATATCAATATTAGTTACAAAGATATGAACTTATAATGAATAAAACGAAGAAAAATGGAACTTTCATGCTATTGAAAATAGTTTTTCCTGTGCGAGAATACCAAAAGGAATCTCTTAAACAATCAATGATGATTGAAAAACAATGTGTTTGCCCGAAATAGTCTACTTTAAAAATGCATGTTGAGCGTTTTTAATAGTCGCTGATATCCTTGTGTTTCCCTATACTTCCCACAATATCCTAACCTCTTGGTAGAACATTAAAAGCCCTCTACTTTTGCACCGTCAGACCTGACTGAATGCCCTATGCACAAGGGCGAGTTATTCATTTCAAAACAATCGAGTTATGACGATAAACGAATTATTGGGAAAACCTGTTTGGCAGATGACTGGTGAAGAATTGCTTTTCCTTGCACAACACGGTAATATATCTACGAGCATGGAATCAACAAAGGCTTCTTCCTCCAAAGAAGAAAAGCGATATGTGTATGGGTTGGCAGGCATTGCACGCCTCTTCGGGTGTAGTTTGCCTACAGCTAACCGTATAAAGCAGAGTGGTAAAATCAATCGTGCCATTACACAAGTCGGTCGTAAGATTATTGTTGATGCCGACCTTGCGCTGGAATTGGCAGGACGAAAGACAGGAGGACGATGATGAATACAACTGATTATGAATACATTTGGCGAAAGTCTCTCATTCATGTAACCGATGAGTTTGCACTTCCTCCTGTTGTACTGCAAGCAGGCGAAGCCATCATCGGTACGCTGGGTAATTTCAGTGTATCGACAGGTAAGGCGAAAGCCAAGAAGACTTTCAATGTGAGTGCTATCGTTGCAGCAGCTCTTGTCAATGGGCAGGTGCTGGAATATAAAGCATCATTTCCTGAAAGTAAACGCACTATTCTTTACTTTGACACGGAGCAAAGCCCTTATCATTGCCAACTCGTGATGCAGCGCATTCTGCGATTGGCAGGACTGCCAATTGATAGAGAACCCGAGCATTTGAAGTTCAGCCATCTCAGAGCCATTGCCGACCCTAACGAGCGTAGAGAAATCATTCGTTATGCCATCTACCATACGCCCAACGTGGGACTGGTAGTCATTGACGGCATTCGAGATTTGATGCTCGACATCAACAACTCAACGGAGGCTACCAAATTGGTGGGCGACCTGATGCAATGGACGAGTGAACAGAATATTCACATTCAGACTGTGCTTCACCTCAACAAAGGAGACGACAACGCGCGAGGGCATATCGGCACGGAACTCAACAACAAGGCAGAGACAGTCTTGCAAATCACGAAAGACAACACGCTGCCAGACCGAAGCATCGTTGCTCCAGCCATCATCCGTTCTAAACCCTTTAACAAATTCGCTTTTCGCTCAAGGAGGTAGAAGATGAGGTTTGTATTCCCCAAATAGACCTCTCGTATTCGGACAATGAGCGAAAACCACATCGCGTCTCCTATCAAGAGTTAAGCGGTAATGAACATCGAATGGCATTGAAACAAGTATTCTCTACGAATGAAGTCTTGCCATATAGTACACTAATCGTAACTCTCAAAGAGGCTTATACTAAGATGGTGGGACAATCCTACGGGCAAACCAAACTCAAAGAACTCCTACAATTTCTGCTCAATAAAGGTATGGTGGTCAAGGAAGAGCGAGGGAAATATCGGTTCAACAGAGATTCTCTGCCCTAAAACCGTTGGTCGGTCGGACGCAGGCTATATATACCTGAACCAACCCGACCAAAGAGAAACGAGTTTGGTCGGTTGCAAATGGGTGTCTATAGTGTACGACCGTCTGACCAAACAATTATCAACCAGCCTCCAAAAGAAAAAGGCGGCGTTAATTTCATTTCAACTTAAAACAAAATCACAATGGAAATACAAAATATCAAGCAAATTTCTATCACAGATTATTTGCAACAACAGGGCTATGCGCCTGCACGAGTACAAGGCATTCACTATTGGTACTACTCTCCGCTGCGCAATGAGCGCACACCATCCTTCAAAGTCAATACAGAGCGCAACCAGTGGTACGACTTCGGCTCGGGCGAACATGGCGACATCATCGACCTTGTATGCGCTTTACATCGTTGCACTACCAGCGAAGCCATCAGGCTTTTGAGTGGCGCTAAACAAGTAGCGCATCAAGAATTTTCTTTTGGCGGTAAGAGAAAATTCTCTGAGCGCAAGTTGGAAATCCTATCTGCGCAACCGCTCTCCAATCCCTATTTGCTCCGCTATCTCGCAGCACGTGCTATTCCTCTTCCCGTAGCCAGCGCCTACTGCTCGGAAGTTCTATTCCAAAATTACTAGTGGTGCAATAAAATTGAAGCCACTTCTATATTGATTTGATATTTAATCAGTTATAACGTTCTTAGTTTTTTTGATTTGAAATGGTAAGAGTAATTTTGCAGCCTAAATCTGCAAGATTATGAATATTGGAAAGTACATATTCTCTCAAGTCATAGACTTTGTTCCTCGTTACCAGTTTGATAAACTTGTCACGAAATATAAAGGTGATAGACATTCAAGAGAATTAAACAGCTATAATCATCTGTTACATTTATTGTTCGGTCAGATTACTGGCTGTGATTCCTTAAGAGACATATGTATGTGCCTGACAGCACATCATAATATATTGTATCATTTAGGAATTCGCAAAACAGTCACTCATTCTTCGTTATCTCGAGCCAATGAGAACCGCAACTATCACATATACGAGGAACTGGGCAAATATCTCATTGAACAAGTACGTCCATTGTATTCAGAGACAAAATTGTCAGAGGTATCTGTTGACAATGTACTTTATGCTTTAGACTCCACAACAATATCAACAAGCATAGTGCTTGCAACCTGGGCTTTGGGTAAATACAGTAAGGGAGCAGTTAAAATGCACACATTGCTTGATTTACGTGGAAGCATTCCTGCCAGCATTCATATTACAGACGGCAAATGGCATGACAGTAACGAGCTGGATAGGATTGAGCCAGAGCCACTTGCATTTTATATGATGGATAAGGCATATGTGGACTTTGATGCATTATACAGATTTCATAAGGCTGGTGCATTTTGGATTTGCCGTCCAAAAGACAACATGCGATATGAGATTGTAGACCACAAAGAAGACTTTGATGTAAGCACTGGAGTAAGAGGCGATTTTACAATACGCCTAACTACATGCAAATCCAGAAAGCTATATCCTGAACATATCCGAAAAGTGTGTTACTATGATGCAGACAACGGTAAAGAAGTCGAATTCATAACCAATAACTTTGAGATTGAAGCATTAGAAATTGCAAATCTCTATAGACACAGATGGGATATTGAGGTCTTCTTCAAATGGATCAAACAAAATATTGTTGTCAAGACTTTATGGGGATTTTCAAAGAATGCGGTAAGCACCCATCTGTGGGTTGCAATTATCACATATCTTCTAATTGCCAAGATGAAGCATGAGTACAAAAGCCCATATTCAATAACAGAGGTGGCTACTTTAACAAGAATTTCAGTACTTGAAAAAGTAAACTTGAAAGAGCTTATAACGAAGCAAGACCCTCTTCCATCTCATAATCAATATGTCAAAGAACGATCTCTTTTTGATGATATTTAATTACCGTGCAATTTTATTGCACCAGTACTATTCCAAAATATGAAACGAACATACAATGCCATTGGATTTGCAAACGATGCTTTGGGATGGGAAATCCGCAATATGTATTTCAAAGGATGTGTCGCTCCGAAGGCTGTTACGACGATTAAAAGAGGTGCTGGTCGCTTGCAAATATTTGAGGGTTTTATGGACTTTCTTTCATGGAAAACACTCAATCCATCTTCAAAGAGCGATGCCATTGTTCTCAACTCTTTGGCACTTTTGCCACGCATTCAAGAGCAAATAATGGGCTATCAAGAAGTAGAAGGTTTTCTGGATAATGACGATGCCGGGCGCAAATCTTTTGCCGTTTTGAAGCAAATGCTTCCGCAGATCGTTGATGGCGCAGCACGCTACCGAAAGCATAAGGACCTCAACGAATGGCTCGTTGCCCAATCCCAACTCAAATGCAAACAGCCTTTATTACCGACCACTAAGCGTGGCATCAGAAGATAGCGTGTATCCGGGAAGCAAGGTGTGTCTTTGTAACACAAACCGCTGTTTGTATCACAAAGACCCTTGCCTCGGTGCGAGGGAATAATCACTCCAAAGTCGTAATTAGAAGCTAAAATGGAAAAGGAAACGAAACATAGTTTAGAACCGAAACAAGCAGAAAAGCCCCGTTGGGATAACTGGCATGTACGCCTGCCTAATCCCAAAGACCAGCAAAGGGTTATCGATTTATTCCAGAAATCAGGAGCGGAAACCAAATCGGACTTTGTGCGTGGGCGTATTCTTGGTGAGTATTTTAAGGTGATAACAATGGATAAATCCGCCGTGGAATACTACCGAAAGCTCTCAGAACTGACGGCGCAAATCCATAAGATTGGCGTGCTGTATAACCAAACCGTGCGTGCCATCAACAGTTATCATTCGGTCAAGACCGCTCAGATTCTGCTTGAAAAGTTAGAAAAACTGTCGGCTCAAATCATTGCCTTGCAAGAGCAGGCTATCAATCTAACCATTGATTATAGAAAGAAGAAGTATTGAGAATTTAGTTAACGTGAGTTCGACGAATTCAGAACAAAGCAAGCTGTGTATCAATAGTCCTTTGCAGATTTATGCACGGCTTCTTTGGAAACAGACAATAGGCAGCAATAGCCCCTAATAAGTTGACGATGAAATTGTCAAAGCATCTATGCCTGGAGTGTTCCACTTGTGCAATGTTCTTAAGTTCATCATTCACCGTTTCTATAATGGCTCTTTTTCTGAGTAAAAGTCTGTCTGAAACACTCATTAAAGATCCTTTCATGTTACTTTTCAATTTGGTAATAAGTTGCATTCCGTCAACGAAAAGCCTTTGAAAGAGGTTCTTGCCGATGTATCCCTTGTCACCGACTAGCTTACCATATATAAAATCTGTGAATGCTTTGTACTCCAAAGGTTTACGGTCATCAACATCTCCCGGCGTTATCATAAAGTTGAGAAGCTCTCCTTTCTCATTGCAAATCAAATGCAATTTGAAACCGAAGAACCAACCCATGGAGCATTTTCCTCTTTGAGCTATGCCTTTGAAAACCTTGTGAATATGTATTCTTTGGTTTTTGCAGACACGCAGTGGTGTGCTGTCAACGAAGCTTATGCCCGTACATTTGCCCAGCAGGACCTTCTTGATAAACAAGGTTAAGGGTAGGCTACCTCCCTTTCCAATTCTACTATACGGTTATAAGAAACAACTTTTGGAAACAGATGGCGAAGATGCTTGCATACTTTTTCAAGATAGAAATGTTTAAAGCAGCGATAACCGGAGTCGTGGAAAAGAATCATTATCAGCATGACTTCTGCCTTTGACATCGTGGAACTTCGATGATATTTTCTTTTTCCAGCAGGTTTTAGCGCATATTTTGTTGTCATAGCATCAAAAAACTTGCAGAAGTCGTCTGCCATACAAAATATTTCAGTAACTTTATCTTCGGTGATCATAGCGATTTTTGTTTGTAATTCTATGTATATCAACACTTTAAAATTACAACAGATTTCGCTAATCACCAAATCTATAGACACTTATAATTCATCGAACTTACGTTATATTACATGAAAGAGGTTTATTGGAACGTATGGAGCATGATTTTATCTTTGCAGCTGATGAGTTCCATCATAAGACTAAATTCGCTAATGAGATGTGGCAGACCGATTTTACCTATTTCAAAGTCAAGGGTTGGGGCTGGTATTATCTCTCTACGGTAATTGATGACTACAGCAGGTATATTATCCATTGGGAGTTATGTTCGAGTATGACTTCTGATGATGTATCCAGAACAATAGATAAAGCGATTGAAAAGGCTGGAGTTACATTCCAGAATCCTCCTTGTCTGTTATCAGATAATGGACCATGTTATATTGCTTCCTCTCTCAAACAGTATCTCTGTAAGGAATATAATATCAAGCATATCCATAGTAAACCCTTGCATCCGCAGACGCAAGGAAAGATAGAACGATATCACAGATCAATGAAAAATGTAATTAAGCTAAATCATTCTTTCTGCCCCTCTGAACTGGAAAAGGCTATCGATGGGTGGGTGAAATATTATAATGAGAGAAGATTTCATGAATCGTTGGACAATCTTACACCTAGAGACGTATATTTAGGGCAAAGGGAGAAAATCAAAAAGATAAGAGAAATAATAAAGCAGAATTCAATCAACAAAAGAATTTTTTGATAATAAAACAATGAAATATCAGAGTAAATAACTATATTTGCAGTTGTGCACTTTTGCTTGACAACGTACACATCCTACACCTATGGTAGAACAGATATTCCTATATGGACGTGGCAGTATCAATTGATACACTTTTCTCTTTCACCGATATCAACCTACGACATAACTACAAAAGATATAAAATTGTGATAGAAAGAAAATTAGAATGTAGTTAGAGAAAGACAAGCATTACTACCCTATGATTACATTCTATTTTTCTTCTTTACGCACTTTCACAAGTTATTTTTATTTTGAGTATAATCATTTCATGTATTAAAATGGAATCAGAAACTATACTTCATCTTCACCCACGCTTCGGAGTTCTTACCATACATGGCAAACTTTCCTTTGTCGGCATGGAAATAGTCGTAGCCAGCGGTTAGTTCTATATCGTCGTTGAGAGAATAGGAGGCGGAAAGGCGGTTGAAGATGCCGCCGCTTGCCACGTCGATGTAGGCAAAGGTAGAGAGCTTCAGCGTGTTGTGCAGCAGTTCCTTCGAGAGTCTTGCTGTGGCAAGCCCGGCATTGCGATAGACGGAGAGCGCTGCGAGATTGCCCGATGAGTATTTATGGCAATACTGCAAGCTGATGTTCCAGTCGTTACCCGGATACCAGTCTACCCCTGCAAGGGCGTTGAGGGTGTTGCGCCGCACGGCATTCTGCCCCAAGCCGCTTCCTTGTGCCTCGCCTATGTACTCGGCGACTTCGGCGCGGAGGACAAACTGACCGACGGGCAATGAGCAGTCGGCACCCAACATCGTCATACGGCGGTACTGTCCGTTGATGTGGAGCGTCCTTCCATCGCCCGACAGGGCCGGGCAAAGGGCGGGCAGCTTGTTCCACGTCCGCAAGGCACTCACGGAGAAGTCTATTCCGCTGAGATTGACGCTTGCCCGTCCGCCAAACTCCATATTCTTGATTTTCTTCTCCGGCTTGCCGCTTTCCAATTCGGTGGTATAGGGTAGTGTAGCAGATGGCAGGCGTATTGCCCACGGATTGCGCTCGTCTGTCGGCAACACGAAGAAGTCTGCCACAGGATTGCACACGGCTTCAAGGGTGACCGAACCTCTTGTGTATTTTGCACGCAGTCCGTTGACGGGCATGCGAATGTCGTCGTAGTCTTGTGCGAGAAACTCAGTATAGTCGAACGGCGACACACAATCGGTAACGCGCAGTGCATCCGCCACGCCCCATACGACAATCTGCCGCCCGACGCGCAGGTCGAAGTTGCCCTTTGCATAAGATAGATAAGCCTCGCGCAATTCCAGTCCTGTGCGTTCTTTCAATATTCCGTTGTAGGTGGCGTTTAGGGATAGGAAGAGCGAAGCCGCCCCTTTCTCGAGTTTGAGTTCTCCCCGCGCCCGAGTCCGCGAAGCCATCCAGTCGGCGCGTCCCTCCGTCCTGACGGCATGGTAGGTATCAAGAAAACCTTTCACCTGCACCTGCAAGGCGTTATCGTCCGATGCTTCGACCGTTTCCTGCGGAGTGCATTCCGATCTGACGGTGTCGCTACCGGCTGGTAATGTATTATCGATTTGGGCCGCTGCCTGCACCGAGAGTATCGGCACAAGCAAGAGCATAAATAGTTTCATATCAGAGTCCTTTCTCCAGTTGGGAAACAGTGAAAAGGTTAGGCGATAGCTTTATGTTGAACTTCTGATTGTCCATACGGATAATGGTTTTGTGTCCCGTCTGTACATTCTCCATCTGCATAAGGTGCATCGTCCAGAAGCCCTGCACTTTATTTATGTTGGAAATCGTGAGCCTACGGTGCAGCTTGTTCAGCTTATCGTAGTATTCCGCCTTTACCGCCATCAGGCAGTCCTGCCGAACCCAGGTGACGCGGCGTGTGTAAATCTCATCCTTGTCGTTGGGTACCGACTCTACCACCCAACATTTTTGACCGCCCAACATTTCTTCGCGCAGAAGCGTATGCTTCTCTTCGTCCACGCTGCGGGCGCTCATATCGTTGTAGGTAAAGTCGCTGCCCATGAAGTAATCGGTTTTCGACGATTTCCCGCTGATGCGCCTCGTCTTTTTCATTGCCGGAAGATAGAGCCACTTATCGTCCGTCTTGGCGGTATTGTCGTAGTCCCAAGTGAGGAATCCCGTACCCTTTACGTCACCGGGATAGGTGAAGAACATGATTTTCTTCGTATCATTGCCTATGTCCATTGCCCACGATTCGAGTTTCCTCACACGCTTATGCCCGCTCTTCTGAATGAGCGTCATTTCGATGGTGGCATAACGTGTGTCGCCGTCTGCGCGGTTTCTTACTTTCTGCATGATGTCTCTGCCCGACAGCCCTGCTGCCTGCGCGCCGCACACCGCCAGTATGGAGATGAGCAGCAATGTGAAATGTTTTGTTTTCATATCGTTATATTTTATGGTGTTTTGTTATTACTAAGGAAGTTCGTTTGTCGTTCCTTGGGAAGTTCATTTACCGCTTCCGAGGAAGTCCGCTTATCATTCCCGAATACACGGAGATACTTGAAAAGAATTGGCGCGAGAAAGAGGTCTGCCAGCAGTGCCGACATCATACCGGCCACAGCCAGAATGCCCCAATTGCGCATCTGTGTGCCGTCGGAGAAGACGAAGCCCGTAAACGTAGCCGAGATGACGACTGTGGACATGACGATGGCGAGTCCTTCGGTGCGGAAGGTTCGGTTGATGGCTTCTGCATAATTGCCGCACCTGTCGTATGCCACATGGCTGTGGTTGATGAAATGAATGGTGTCGTCGACGGCAATACCCAAGACCATCGGAATGAGCGAGGCTGTCATCATATCGAGCGGATAGCCCAACCAACCCATCATACCGCCCACGATGATGGCGGGGGCAATGTTTGGTATCATACCCACAAGCCCCACTTTCCAGTTGCCGAAGACAAGCACGAGGATAACGCCTATGACCAATACCGACAACAGCATCGACCACATCTGCCCGCGCTCCACATACTGCTGCATCACGGTGAACTGCGGTATGCTGCCTACCACCGAGACGTGTGCGCCGGGAAAGAGTTTGCGCGCCTCCGCCTGCAAGTCGTTCATTTCCTTTTCCGCCTCGTTGGAGTTGTAGTCTTTCATCTCCAACTGCAACCGCAGCCGCTTGTAGTCGTAATCCATCCAGTATTCCGACTCCGTACCGCCCGCATTCTCATAGAGCAACAGCAACTGCGCCACCATATCGGCATTGTCGGGAATACGGTAGAACTGCTGCTTGTTGCCGTTGAGCGTACAGTTCATATCTTTCACGATGTCGGTGATGGAATTGTGGCGTTTCGTCAGCTTGTAGCCACCCGCAATCTCTGCCAGTCGGTCGAGTTTCTGCAAATTCTCCGGCTTCTTGGCGTCGTTGTCGTGCGGCAAGGTAATCATAAGATCGTAGGAATAAATCGAACCGAGGTCGGTTTCGCAGAGGTCGAGGAATTTCTTTACGTAGGGAATCTTCCGCCCCATCGTCTTTTCGATGTCGAACGCCGGCTCGATGGAGAAGAGTCCGATACCGCAGAAGATAGTCAGCACAACCGACGAAACGACAATGGAACGATGGTTGCGTATCACGAAACTGCCGAACTGTTCGAATCGTTTGCCGATATATCCTTCAAAACTCTTCGACATATCGGCGGCAGGCTCGCGGTCCTTGCCGAACGACAACAGGATGGGTGTGAGCAGCAGGCAGGTGAGCAGCACGGCAAGCAGACAGAGCGAGGTGTTGATACCGATGGCTCGCATCGGTACTATCTTCATTGACAGGAACGTCATCATGGCAGCCACGGTGGTGAGCCCCGACAGCAACACGCCCCAACCAGTTTCGCCTACGGCTTCCTTGATGGAATCCCTGCGCTTGCCTGTTTCTACAAACTGCGTCTTGAAGAAATTGTACAGGTGAATGTTGTAGGCGATGGAGCAGGCAAAAGTCAGTATCACGGCTATCATTGTCGTGGTCATGTCGATGTAGATGCCCGTCCAGCCGATGATGCCGAAACTGATGAGTAGCCCGAACACGGACGTGAGCAGTGGTGCAACAACGCCGCGCAGCGAACGGGTTACGATGAGCATCACAACGATGGAGATGATGAAAGCAAAGAGGAACAGCCGCCCCAGTTCGCTTTTGAGATAAACGAATTTCTCGTAGCCCAGATAGGGCATTCCCGCGGCGTTGGGCGACAGTTCGGCGTATTTCGCCTTGCCGATGATGTGTCCCGCTTCTTTGCCCGTAATCATGTCGGGCGCAATGTCGCTCGTCTTCTTCCACACGCTGTCTTCGGGGAACGGGCGCAGTTTCACCATAATCCACGTCATCGTACCGTCGTGCGACACCATCTTCTTTGCCAAATACGGTTTGCTGTACGCTTTCTGCCGGATTACATTCAGCGAAGCGGCATCAGACGGTATTTCGTCAGGGACAATCTGTTCGATGGTCATACCCTCCTCCGTGCCTACGGCAAATTCAATATCGGTGAGCGACGTTACCTTGTCGGCATACGACAGGCTGTCTTTCAGTTCGTTGCTCAGTTCGCGAATGAGCGTCAGGCTGCGTTGAGAGAAGATTTCCTTGTTTTTCACCAGCACCGCCACATAGTAGTCGTTGCCGAAGATAGACTTGAACTCGTTGGTCTTGAGCAGCATCGGGTCGTCGCTCACGAAATAGTCGTCGAACGAAGTTTTCATCACGATGCGCTTCGCTCCCACAAACGAGAAGGCGATGATGACTGCGAACAACGCACCGACCACAAGCCGGTGGCAGAGTATCCAGTCTGCCAACTGCTTGAACTTACTGTTGATTTTTACGATTTTCATTGTTGTTTTATCTTTGTTGTTATTACTATCTCTGGACGGTTGTCTGTATTATCTCTGATCGGTCGTTATTACTACCTCAGAACGATCATTATTACTATCTCTGAACGGTCGCCAAAAACCTTTAATACTTATGTAATTGGACCAATTTGTCCAACTAATTAGACTAATTTGTCCAGCTCATTGGACTCGTCTGTCCAACTTATTGGATAAGCGCGTCCAATTTGCACGGTCACCATACGCGTCGTAAGCTATATGCTGTTGCTGTTTGCCATAATTCTTTGCGAGCGATTGGTGTAGAGGCATCATTGCCGTTTTTCCTGTTGCAGACGAATCATTCGGGCGAACTCGCCGTTGCGAGCCAACAGCTCGTCGGGCGTGCCCTGTTCGCTCACCGTACCGCCGCTAAGCACCACGATGTGGTCGGCATTGCGGACGGTGCGCATACGGTGGGCGATGATGATAACGGTCTTGTTACGTACCAGTTCGGAAATTCCCGCTTGTATTTTCGTCTCGTTCTCGGCATCAAGGCTTGCGGTGGCTTCGTCGAGAAGTATGATAGGGGCATTCTTCAGCAGGGCGCGGGCAATGGAAATGCGCTGCCGCTCGCCACCCGAAAGGGTTTCGCCATTTTCTCCGATAACGGTATCGTAACCTTGCGGCATTCGGCTGATGAAGTCGTCGCACTGTGCCAGTCGGGCAACGTGGCGCACTTCCTCGTCGGTGGCGTTGCGCTTGCCGATTCGGATATTGTCGGCAATAGAGGCATTGAACAGCAATACGTCCTGAAAAACAATGGAATAGTGTTTCAGCAGCGTTTCAGGGTCAATCTTCGAGATGTCGTTTCCACCCACAAGAATTTGTCCTTCGGCGATGTCCCAAAAGCGTGCGGCGAGCTTGGCAGTAGTGCTTTTGCCCCCACCCGATGGTCCCACAAGGGCGGTAACGGTGCCTTGGCGTGCCGTGAACGAAACATTGTGCAGCACTTGCTTCTCGGTTTCGTAGGCAAAACTTACGTTGCGGAACTCGATGTCGTAGTTTTCGAGTTGTACGGCTGCACTTCCCTCCTGCGTGGGCATACCTTCTATTTCCTTCATACGGTTGATGCGCACGTCGAGGAAGGAGAGAAGGGCAAGGTAGTTGCACACTTCGATAATGGGATTGTAGACCATTGCCGATGCCAAGAGGTAAGCCAAGTAGGTGAATACCGACACTTCGCCCTGCTGCAACAGCCACGCTCCCACCAATATAACGGTGGGCATACCGAGCTTGAGCAGCATTCCGGCGAGGTTGAGGAAGACTCCTGCCACGAGTTCGCCGCGCACCAGCTCGCGTTCGTAGCCCTTCAGCCGCTTGTCGAAGCTGCGGCAGTATGCCTGTTCGCCACTGTACGACCTTATTTCCTGCATACATTCCAGCCCTTCCTGTATCTGTTCGGTTACGCCACGCTTCACTTTATAGTGCTGAACGAAGGCTTTGTGGAGCTGACGGCGCGACAGCAGCAGGGTGGTTACGGCGAGCGGAACAACCCAAAATAGGGCTAAAGCCAAGTGCCAGTTGTAAGAGAACATACCCACGCCGATGATGACGACGCTCAGAGCCGACGCAAACAGCTGGGGGACAGCGTGCGAGAAGGTTTGCTCGAGCATCGTGCAGTCTTCCATCACGGTAGAGGTGAGGTCGGAAAGGTTGCGTTCGCCGAAGAAAGCAAGGGGCAGTCGGCGCAGCTTTTCTGCCACTCCGATGCGGCGTTGCGCACTCTCGTTGTAGACGGTGGTGTAGGTGCTGTCGTACTGTCGGAGGGCTATGAAGAACATAAGCACTGCCAAGAGCACTGCCACAAGCACATAGAACCACAGCGTGTGCGGCTCGGTGGAGGGCTTGGCGTCGATGTATTCCATGAGGAAGAAGAACAAATAGGTGGGCGGCAGCATCAATGCGATGTTCATCAATGTAGAGCAGGCGATGCCTTTCCGCAAGTCTTTCGCTCCTTTTTCGGTGAGGGCGAACCGTTGTTGAAGATATTTTATCATAATCTTGTGTCCTTTCTGTTTAGGTTTATAGTTTCCATGCCACCGACTTTTGGTATTCGTTCCACATCTTATAATATAATGTGGCTTGCTCCATGAGCTGTTGGTGCGTGCCCTGTTCGGCTATTCTGCCATTGTCTACCACGACAATGTTGTCGGCATCCTGCACGGTGGTCAGCCGGTGGGCTATCATGAGCACGGTCTTTCCGCAAGTCAGATGGGCAAATGCCTGCCTGATAAGGTGCTCGTTTTCGGGGTCGGCAAAGGCAGTAGCTTCGTCGAGCACCACGATGGGCGCATCTTTCAGAATGGCACGGGCAAGCACTATGCGCTGCTGTTCGCCGCCAGAGAGGTACGTTCCCTCCGCTCCTATCACAGTATTCAGCCCCTGTGGCAGCCGCTCGATGATTTCCCGACTCTGCGAAAGGTCTACGGCACGGTTCACCTGCTCGATGGTTGCATCGGGATTGCCGTAGCGTATGTTCTCCAAAATGGAGGTCTTGAACAGTCGGGTGTTCTGAAACACGAACGACACGTTGCGCATCAGCGTTGCCTTATCCATGTGCCGAACGTCCACACCGCCTATTTTCAAACTGCCTTCGCGCACGTCCCAGAAGCGTGGAATAAGTCTTGCGATGGTTGTCTTGCCGCTTCCAGATGCTCCAACCAGCGCAACGGTCTTGCCTTGCGGTATGTCGAGGTCGATGTGGCTTACGGCATCGCGCTCCGCCGCTTCGTATCGGAACGACACATTGCGCAGACTGACGTCGAAGGCTGCCGCTTTCTCGGGCTTGGAACTCTCTGGAAGCGGTGGCGTGGCGGTGAGTTTCTCCAATCGGTCTACTGCTTCGTTTGCCAGAAAGAGGTTCTGACTGAGGTGCATGGCTTTCATTACGTTGGCTGCAATGATGGGTGCGATGAGCACATACAGCACCATATCGGAAACGATGATGGCAGTCTCGCCGCCGTGCCCTATCAGTATGATGCCCGTAGGCACAAGCAGAAAGGCGAAAGCATTGATGGCTATGGTGTAGGCAGACATGGGCGTGCGCCACAGAAGGGTGTACCTGATGACGAGGTCGCGGTAGTTGATGATGCTGTCGTGAAAGCGTTTGAACGAGAATACCGTCTGTTGGAAGACCTTCACGACGGGTATTCCGCGCACGTATTCCACGGCTTCGGCACTCATTTTCTCCTGTGCGTCGAGGTACATACGCTGGAAATCGTTGTTCTTAGGGTTCATCATGTAGCCCATGATACCGAAGGCGCACACTATCGGCACCATTGCGGCAATGCCCAACTGCCAGTCTACGGCAAGCAGAAGCACTATGATGCCTATCGGAGCCACCACGCTGCCTGCCACATCGGGCAGTATGTGTGCCACGAAAGTGTGGGTCTGGCTCGAATCTTCGTCTATTATCTTGCGCATGCGCCCCGTGTTCTGCGTGTCGAAAAAGCCCAACGGAACACGCATCAGCCGTTCCATGGCAGTGCGCCGCATATTGGTTTCGATGCGGAAAGCGGAAAGATGCGAGAGCATGAGGGCGGCGAAATAGAGCAGAACATTCGCCACCGACACCACGAACGCCGCAATGGCATAGTCCCATACGGGCGTATCGGCAAGGTCTCCGTCGGCAGTGAGCAGCGTGCGCACCACCAACCACAGGAAAATAAAGGGTACGAGCGACAGCAGTCCGTTCACTGCCGACAGCACAACCGAGCAGGGCAGCAACGGCTTGCGCCCTCCCATGTAACGTCCTAAGCGTTTCAGTATTCTTATCATCTTCTTCTATATATGTTAAAAGGTTTTTGTTTCTACGGTTTCATCAGCTCTCTCCACCCTGCCATACTGTAAGCGGCATACTGCTCGAGCGCACGGTTCACCTCGCTTTCGTCGTACTCCTCGTGCTCCACAAGTTCGCAGAAGATGTTCACCCACATAGAGCTCGCAATGTGCAGGAAGAAGGGCGATATGTCGATGTTGATATGCGGATAGCGCGCTTTCATCAGTCGCAGGTATTCCGTGCCTGCTTTCAGCTGGTGTTCAGCTATTCTCTCCTTGTACCCTGCGAGCGATGTGCCTTCAGCATTGAACAGCAACAGGCGAAGCTCGGGGCGGTAAAGCCTCACCATTCGCTTCATTGCGCCGATGTATTCGTTCTGGAAATCGAGTGCGTCGAACACCTCGATGCAGAGGTGCCGCTCCTCGTTGTGCGACAGAATGTAGCGGTTCAGCTCGTTGAGCAGCGGCCGCAACACCTCGCAGAACAGCTCGTCCTTGCTGCGGAAGTAGTTGTACACGTTGCCAGCAGCAATGCCTGCACGCCGCGCCACCGTGCGGATAGACGTGCTGCGTGCGCCGTGAGCGATGAATTCCTCGCGCGCTACGGCAACGATACGCTGCCGAATGTCGTCTTTCAGTTTCTGCATACGCCCATGAAAACTTTAAATAATGAACCAAGTTCTGTTTTGTTCATAAAAAAATCGCACCGTTTCGTAATCGAACGGTGCGATTTATTGAACGAGCCTATTTGCGCTCTTACTATATAAATATTGTGTATTCGCATAGCTGCAATGTTTATTTTGCAAAAGTAGCAAAGATATAAAAACACCGCAATACCCAAAAATAAGTATTTTGCAATAAACACTTATGTGTGTTGAATGTCTAAATTTATTTTAACGTGAGTTCGACGAATTCAGAACAAAGCAAGCTGTGTATCAATAGTCCTTTGCAGATTGATGCACGGCTTCTTTGGAAACAGGCAATAGGCAGCAATTGCCCCTAATAAGTTGACGATGAAATTGTCAAAGCATCTATGCCTGGAGTGTTCCACTTGTGCAATGTTCTTAAGTTCATCATTCACCGTTTCTATAATGGCTCTTTTTCTGAGTAAAAGTCTGTCTGAAACGCTCACTAAAGCTCCTTTCATGTTACTTTTCAATTTGGTAATAAGCTGTATTCCGTCAACGAAAAGCCTTTGAAAGAGGTTCTTGCCGATGTAACCCTTATCACCGACCAGCTTACCATAGATGAATTCTATGAATGCCTTGTACTCCAAAGGCTTACGATCATCAACATCTCCCGGCGTTATCATAAAGTTGAGAAGCTCTCCTTTCTCATTGCAAATCAAGTGCAATTTGGAACCGAAGAACCAACCCATGGAGCATTTTCCTCTTTGGGCTATGTCTTTGAAAACTTTGTGAATATGTATTCTCTGATTCTTGCAGACACGCAATGGTGTACTGTCAACAAATCTTATGCCCGTGCATTTTCCCAAGAGGACCTTCTTGATAAACAAGGTTAAGGGTACGGCTACCTCCCTTTCCAATTCTACTAAACGGTTATAAGAAACAACATTGGAAAACAGATGGTGAAGATGCTTGCATACTTTTTCAAGATAGAAATGTTTAAAGCAGCGATAACCGGAGTCGTGGAAAAGAATCATTATCAGCATGACTTCTGCCTTTGATATCGTGGAACTTCGATGATATTTTCTTTTCCCGGTAGGTTTTAGCGTATATTTTGCTATCATAGCGTCAAAAACTTGCAGAAGTCGTCTGCCATACAAAATATTTCAGTAATTTTGTCTTCGGTGATCATAGCGATTTTTGTTTGTAATTCTATGTATATCAACACTTTAAAATTACAACAAATTTCGCTAATCACCAAATCTATAGACTCTTATAATTCATCGAACTCACGTTAGTTAGAAAAATGATAGCAAAAATTTCAGCAACGGAGAACCTTGGAGGTGCACTCGGTTACAACTTCAAAAAGGTGGGGAAAGGGGAAGCGAGTATTCTCCTTGCTGCTGAGTTGTATCAAAACAAGGAAGGTCGTTATACAATGGAGGAAGTATTTGCCGACATGGAGGCTCTGATACCGAAGAAATGCCGGACAAAGAAAACGGTGTTCCATTGCTCGCTCAATCCGCACCCGGATGAGAAGCTCTCCGATGAACTTCTTGTGCAGATTGCCAAGGAGTATATGGAGGCACTTGGTTATGGCAAGCAACCCTATATCGTGTTCAAGCACAATGATATCGCCCGTGAGCATATACACATCGTGTCGCTTCGAGTGGATAGTAATAGAAGAAAAATCAATGACCGCTTCGAGAAGCGAAGGAGCAAGCAGATTACCGACGCCTTGGAGAGAAAGTATAACCTCATTCCAAGTTCAAAGGTTAGCGAACAGGCAGCAGCGGAAACGCCCAAGGTGGATATTGGCAAAGGAAACATTAAGGAGCAGGTCGCAAGCACCCTCCGCATGGTGCTGAAGCATTATCGCTTCTGTTCCTTGGGCGAACTGAACGCCATCCTTTCCGCATACAATCTTGCCGTGGAAGAAGTGAAGACAGAGTTTCGGGGAAAGAATTACGATGGACTTGTCTATGTTCCGACTGATGATAAAGGTAACAAGGTAAGCACACCCATCCATGCCTCAGACATCGGCCGTGGTGTGGGCTATACTGCCATGCAGAACAAGATACAGAAATCGAAGCAAGAAATCAAACCGTTGATACCCATTATCAGGAACAAGGTATTACAAACAATGCGTACCTCTCCCCAGACAGAGAAAGAACTTCGACAAAGGTTGGAGGAACAGGGCTTGCGTGTGGCAATCCGAAAAAACGAAATCGGTCGTATCTATGGTATCACTTTCATTGACGATGAAGGAGGATTTGCACTCAATGGCTCACGATTGGGTAAGGGATATGCCGCCAATGTTTTTAATGCCTATTTCTCCAATCCTGCCCATAACCCATTCTTGGACGAAACATTGTATGGCAGTCTGTCTGTCCGTTTGGAACAATCGGCAATCGTTCAACCCTCGCAGCCAAATACGGAGGAAAGCGACAACTTTGTCGATGAACTTATCGAAAGTATGGCAGATGTTTCATTTCTATCTACGGGCAACGATGATTGGAAGGAGGCGGCATGGCAGCGTAAGCTCCGCAAGCAAAGCAAGGTAAATATTAGACGAAGAAAACATTAAATAAACGAGCATTTCTATCTCCCCTCCCTTTCTTCCCTTTGGTCAGAGACCGTTGGTTCGGAGGGGTTGGGGGAGGCTTCCAAAAACAATACGATTATGGCACAAGAAGACGATTTAAGGGCATTAGGTAAGGTCATGGACTTTATCGGGGTATATCAGTGATATTTCTCCTTATCAACTGTTATTGGTTCTGCTACGAAGCGTTTCACGAGTGGCACTTCACGCTCGGTATCATCAACAAGATACTGATGAACTTCCAACGTACCACAGGCTTGTTTTCGTCCATCCTTTGGACGAAACTCTTTTGTGTGGTGTTTCTTGCTTTATCCTGCCTTGGGACAAAAGGCGTGAAAGAAGAGAAAATCACATGGCCAAAGATTTGGGCAGTGCTTTTCGCAGGTTTTATCTTTTTCTTTCTCAACTGGTGGCTCTTAGCATTGCCTATCGGCAAGATCGGAGCAGCTTCGCTCTACATTTTCACGCTGTCCGTTGGCTATATCTGTCTGCTGATGGGTGGCGTATGGATGAGCCGACTGCTTAAAAACAACCTGATGGACGATGTATTCAATATGGAGAACGAGAGTTTCATGCAGGAAACACGATTGATGGAAAATGAGTACTCTGTCAATCTCCCTACACGTTTTTACTATAAGAAGAAGTGGAACAAGGGTTGGATCAATGTGGTCAATCCATTTCGTGCCTCGATGGTGCTGGGTACTCCGGGGTCGGGTAAATCCTACGCCATTGTGAACAACTATATCAAGCAACAGATTCGGAAAGGCTTTGCCATGTATATCTATGATTACAAGTTTCCCGACCTTTCCGAGATTGCCTATAATCACCTGCTTCATCACTTGGATGCCTATAAGGTAAAGCCGCAGTTTTATGTCATCAACTTCGATGATCCGAGAAAGTCGCATCGGTGCAATCCCATCAATCCCGCCTTTATGACGGATATATCCGATGCCTACGAGAGTGCCTATACGATAATGCTCAACCTTAACCGCTCGTGGATTCAGAAACAGGGAGATTTCTTTGTGGAGTCACCAATCATTCTGCTGGCAGCCATCATCTGGTTTCTGAAGATATACGAGAACGGGAAGTATTGCACCTTCCCTCATGCCATTGAGTTTCTGAACCGCCCCTATGCTCAGATATTCCCGATACTCACTTCCTACGATGAGCTTGCCAACTACCTTTCTCCCTTCATGGACGCTTGGGAAGGCGGTGCGCAGGACCAGTTGCAGGGGCAGATAGCCAGTGCCAAGATACCGCTTTCACGCATGATTTCACCAGCACTCTATTGGGTGATGACGGGCGATGATTTTTCTCTTGACATCAACAATCCCAACGAGCCCAAAGTACTTGTAGTGGGCAATAATCCCGACCGCCAGAACATCTATTCAGCGGCATTGGGACTGTATAACAGCCGTATCGTAAAACTCATCAACAAGAAGAAGCAACTCAAATCCTCCGTGATTATCGACGAGTTGCCGACTATCTATTTCCGAGGCTTGGACAATCTCATTGCCACTGCCCGAAGCAACAAAGTGGCTGTATGTTTGGGGTTTCAGGACTTTTCGCAGCTTACCCGTGACTATGGAGACAAAGAAAGCAAGGTAATCCAGAACACGGTAGGTAATGTATTTAGTGGTCAGGTCGTAGGCGAAACAGCTAAGACCCTTTCAGAGCGTTTTGGTAAAGTACTTCAACAACGGCAGTCTATGACCATCAACCGCAATGACAAGTCTACGTCTATCTCCACACAGATGGACAGCCTTATTCCTGCAAGCAAAATCAGTAATCTCACACAGGGAATGTTTGTCGGTGCTGTGTCGGACAATTTCGACGAGCGTATTGACCAAAAGATTTTCCATGCGGAGATAGTCGTGGATAGTGCCAAAATCTCCGCCGAGATGAAAGCCTATCAACCAATCCCTATAATCGCGGACTTTACAAACGAAGATGGCTCCGACAATCTCAAAGAGACTATCGAAGCCAACTATAAACGTGTCAAACAAGAGATTATCTCACTTGTGGAATCGGAGAAGGAACGCATCAAGGCCGACCCGGCTCTTGCTCACTTGTCTAAGGAGTAGACCGTTTGCCAACCGATGTCTCAAAGCATCTGTTCCTTGCAAAGGTTTCCGAGAAAAGTTACCTTACTATTGGGAATAGAAAGATATATGTTCGAGAGAATATCTTTCGGACTGTATATGTACGTCATTTTTTTATCATCGGGAGTGCGGCACCTGTTGCGCACCTCCCGAAGAAAATGGATTTAATCATCCCACAGCGATGACGGGCGGCGGCTCGGGGCGTCATAGTCATCGTCGTCCTCCTCGCCGTCAAAGAAGTTGTTGCCTTTCGAGAGTGCAGGCCCCGTGGCGGGGTCTTCACTGATGCCCACGCTGAGGGAGCCGGCGAGGATAGAGTTTTCTAATGTGATGGGGACCACTTTGATTTCCGGTTTGATGTAATTGTTCATTTTATATTAATTAACTGTTTGTTTTAAATCATCGGGGGGGAGCGCACCGCCCGTTTCCGTGGGATTCGGAACGTGATGAATCACGCCCCTGCGGCGTGCCGCACCCCCGATGAAGAGAGACTTCTTTTTTTATTTCACTATCACCTTTCGACCATTGACGATATACACGCCGGCGGGAATCTGTCGGCGCACGCTGTCGTCGAGGCGGTCGGCCACGCGCTGTCCCTGGAGGTTGTACACCGCACCGTCTGCCGCACCGTCTGCCGCACCGTCTGTCGCACCGTCTGCCGTGCCGTAGATGCCCGTGGTCTCGCCGTCGAAGACGATGGAGAGCGGCTTGGCACCCTCATGGCTGTTGTAGCTGATGTAGGCGCGGTAGGCAGGCACCGTGACGGAGGGGTTGTCGGACGTTACCTTGTGGAACAGGCCGTCGGCTTGCAGGATGTAGGCGTGGGCGGAAGATAGCCACCAGTTCACCACCTCTTGCACCGCACCACTGAAGGCGTATTCGCCGGAATAGAGGACGATGCTGCTACGGTCGGCCTTCACCTGCAGGTTCTCGCCGTCGAGCCGTGCGGGGGCGTCGGCCACGAGCAGGTAGGGCCTGTAGGCCCCGAGCGTGCCGTTCACCTCCTTGAAGTGCACCGCGGTGCGGCTTTCCTGTCTGTCGGCAAGGGTGTAGGCCCTGAAGCCCTGCACGGGCAGCTCGTAGGGCAGGCAGAGCGTGGCCTTGCCGGCGGCGAGGGTGCGGTCGTAGGTAGCCTTCGTGGCGGTGAAGTCGAGCCCGATGGGCAGCGACTGTCCGTCGGTGAGGCGGAAATCGTCGCACGTCCAGCCGTTGTTCTCCTTGTTATAATACACATAGTTCGGCTTCTCCTTGTCGGCCTCGCTGTAAGGACTCGGCGTCTCGCCCAACACCTGCGCCCAGTAGCAAGCGTCGGTGCGGTCGCCCTGCAGCTTATAGGCCACTTCGCCGTTCTTGAGCTGCTTCTCGACTATCCGCTCGCCCTGTGCTGTGCCGCAGGTGTTGAGGTAGCAGCAGTTCTTGCGGATGGTGTTGGAGCCGAAGGTGTAGCTACCGGCGGTGGCGTTGTTAGTGCCGGCATAGAGGCAGTTGGTAAGGGTGCAGTATCCGGTCTGAAGATATACGAATCCGGCCATACCTTTCTTGTCTGCCGCCATGGAGTTGAACGCCCCCTTGACAGCACAGTCGGTGATGGCAACCTCGGCTCTGTCGTTTACATACGCGATCATGCCCGCCAATTCGCATACGCCATGATAGTTGCTCGTGATGTCCACCTCGCTCACGCAGCCCGAGAGTGTAACATTGCCCACGGCATTGCAGACCAGTGCCGACAGCGTGCGGCCGTCCGACTTGATCTTTCCTTTTACGCGCAGGTTTTTGATGGTGGCGTTGTTCACAAACTTGAAGGGGGCTACCTCGCCGCTTTGGCTATTCCAGTTGAGCGTGAGCGTATGGCCCTGTCCGTCGAAGGTGCCGTTGTAGTTTCTGCTCGTGCCCGCCATCGTGATTTCCTCGCCGAGGTCGACATCGTTCATCAGCTTGGCGTTGATGGCGGTCTCTCCGCCGTTCACGCGGTTGCAGAATGCCTGCCAGTCGGCCTTGGAGCTGATTTCGCAACTTTCGGCTACGACGACATCTATCGTGCGGTCGGAATTGACGGGGGTGGAAGCCGAGAAGTCGCCGTCGAAGATGAGCTTGTAGGTGTTGGCAGGATTGTAGGCCTCGCCTAAGAATTCCTGCGCAGTGGGCAGGCTGCCAACGGTGCCGCCGTGGTTGGCGTAGCGTGTGGCCTTCACCCTGCCGTTGTAGATGAACTTCACCTTGTACACCCGCTTCTCTATCTTGTCGGTGAGTTGCGGCTCATGGTCCGTGCCGAGCACCTGTCCCCACACGGTTTTGCTTCTGCCGTTCTGCAGCAGATGCGCCACCTCGCCGCTTCTGAGCTGCTCCTTGGTTATCGGCGTGCCCTGCGCATTGCCGCAGGGGTTGAGGTAGTAGCAATTGTTGAGCGTGAGGGTGGCGGAGGTGGAAGTGTTCGTGGTGAAGGTACCGTTTCTGCTGGCGTTACTGTTCCCATTGTTCGTGCCTGCGTAGAGACAGTTGTTCATGGTACAGGTGCCGTTATTGGCATATACAAATCCGCCCATGCCTTTCTGTCCTTCGTCGGTGGTGGCGTTGATGTCGCCTGTGACGAGGCAGTCGTTGATGGTAACGCGGCCATCGGTGCTTATATAGGAAATCAAGCCTCCTGTCCCGCACCAGTTGGAGACAGTAGAGCTCGTGATATTCACATTGCTCACACAGCCCGTAATGGTATTTTCGCCATAGGCTTCGTCAATCAGTCCGCCCAGATAGTAACCGTCCGACCGGATGGCTCCTTCGGTGCGCAGGTTCTTGATGGTGGCGCCCTTCACTCTCCCGAAGGGGGCGACGTCGTTGGCCGAGCCGGCATCCCAGTTGACGGTGAGCGTGTGGTTCTGCCCGTCGAAGGTGCCGCCATAAGGGCTCTTGGAAGTTCCTACCTTCGCGATGTCCTCGCCGAGGGCGACGTCCTTGGTCATCTTGGCATCGAGGCCGGCCTGTCCGTCGTTGACGAGGTCGCAGAAAGTCTTCCAGTCTTCTTTTGAGCCTATTTCGTAGCAGTCCTTTTCATTTACGGTTACGGCTACGGTCATGTTGCCTTCGACGGGGGTCGTTTCGTTGAAGCCGTTGGCAAAGGCGAATCCGGTATAGTAATGGTGTGGGTTGTAGTCTGTGCCCAGTGCCTCCTGCAGGGTGGGCAGACTGACATGGCCGCCCTTGTTGGCGTAGCGTGTGGCCTTCACTTCGCCGTTGTATGCGAAGCCAACCATGTAGACATGCCTCTCGGCTTCGGCGGTGAGCATCGGCTCGTTGTCGGTGCCGAGCTTCTGTCCCCACACATTTTCGCTTCTGCCGGCCTGCAATTTGTAAGCCACCTCGCCGCTCTCGAGCTGCGCCTTGGTTACCTGCGTGCCTTGCTCCTCGCCGCAGGCGTTGAGGTAGTAGCAGTTGGTGGCGTTGGCACCCAAGGCGAAGGTGTTGCCGGCGGTGGCGTTGTTCGTGCCGAGGTAGAGGCAGTTATTGAAGGTGCAGTCGCCCCACATTTGGTATACAAAGCCCGCCATGTTGTTAGTCGCGTCGGAGTTCAACGCTCCCTTGACTACGCAGTCGGTGAAGGTAACCTTGGCAATATTTTCTGCCCGATAAATCATGCCCGATAAATAGGATTTCCCCTTGATATCCACCTCGCTGACGCAGTTTGAAAGGGTGGTGTTGCCATGGACGGTATAAATCAATCCGGCCAATTGCTTCTTTCCCGTGATATGCCCTTTGACGCGCAGGTTCTTGATGGTGGCGTCCTTCACATACGCGAAGGGGGCGACGTCGTTGGTAAAGCTGGCATCCCAGTTTACGGTGAGCGTGTGGTTCTGCCCGTCGAACGTGCCTTCGTACATTTTGAATTCTTCGCCCACCATCACGATTTCCTCGCCGAGGTCCACGTCTCGCGTCAGCTTGGCGTTGAGGCCGGGCTCTCCGGCTTTCACCCGATTGCAGAACGCTTTCCAGTCTGCCACCGAGCCGATGCTGACTTCGCTACTGCCCTGCGCCCACGCCGGCATCGTCAGCACGAGGGCAAGCAAGAAGAGGCTGAGCCTCTCGATTAAATTTTTTGTTTTCATTTTGCTTATTATTTTGGTAAAAGTTTTGTTTTATGAATTCTCGTCCGCTGCCGTAAGCGTGTCGGCCGTGCGGGCGGTCGTCGTGTTGTCGCCGCCGTACTTCTCGGGTCGGTCGTCGTCCTTTTTCTTGCCGCGCGTCATCACCTGCTCCTTGTAGCGCTTGATGTTGGCGTTTGTCGTTTTCACCTTATTATATATATAGGGTTGCGGGGTATCGGGGGAGCACACCGCCTGTGGGCGAGCGCCCCCCCGATAAGAAGAGAGACATTATTTCACAACAACCTTCCGTCCTCCTACGATGTAGATGCCTGCGGGCAGCCGGTGGCGTGCGTCATCGAGGCGATCGGCCACGCGGCGGCCTTGCAGGTCATACACCGGACCGTTCTTTCCGTCGGTCGCCTCGTTCGTCGTGCTGCCGATGCCGGTGGTCTCGCCGTCGAGGACGACAGAGAGCTGCTTGGCACCTGACGCCTGCGGTGGACAGATGATGTAGGCACGATAAGCAGGAATGGTGGCGGCGGAATTGGTCGTCGTTACCTTGTGGAACTTGCTGTCGTCCTGCAGGATGTAGGCGTTTGCGGCAGCAGCGGTGGCGTTGCTCACGCCGGCTACCGTACCCGTGAATTTGTAACCTGCGGCGGGGGTCGTCATCTTGTCGGCCTTGTAGGCTTTCACCTTGATGTTTCTGCCGCCGAGCTGTGGCATACCGTTAGCCGTGATGTAATACGGCGTGTATGCCGTGAGCTTGTCGTCCACTTCCTTGAAATGGACTTCGTTTTTGTTGCCTCCCGAGAGGGTGTAGGCCTTGAAGCCCTGAGCATACAAGTCGTAAGGCAAACACAGCGTGGCTTTCTGCGCGCCATTGAAGTTGCGCTCGTAGGTAACGGTGGCGGCAGTGAAGTCGAGCCCGATGGGCATTGCCGTGCCGTCGGTGAGGCGGAAGTCGTCACACGTCCAGCCTTTCTTTGCCGCGTCGTAATACACGTAGTTCGCCTTGCTCTTGTCGGCTGCGTTGTAGAAGTCGGGCATTTCACCCAACTGCTGTGCCCAGTAGCACTTGTCGGTGCGGTTGTTCTGTAGCTTCTTTGTCACCTCGCCGTTCTTGAGCTGCTCGGCGGTTATCTTCGTGCCCTGCGCTATGCCGCAGGCGTTGAGGTAGTAGCAGTTGTTGAGGGTGGGGCCTAAGTAAGTGTACGCCGCAAAGGTATAGCCGCCGGGGACGTTATCTCCGAGGTAGATGCAGTTGTTAAAGGTGCTGGTGCCGCTATGATCAGATACGAACCCGCTCACGGATATAGAACCGTCTTTGAGCATGGTGTTGTACTTTCCCTTGACGATGCAGTCGGTGAAGGTAACAACGGCACCGTATATTATAGATAGAGCCATGCCCGCCATGGCGCATGAACCACTTTTTTGGCTGCTCGTGATGTTTACATCGCTGACGCAGTTTGTGATGGTGGTCTTGCCCGAGACAGTAAGTATCAATCCTGACAAATTAGGATAGCTCGACTTGATATTGCCTTCGGTGCGCAGGTTGCGTATGATGGCGTTCTCCACCTTGAAGAAGGGGGCTAATAAGCCGTTCGTGTTGCTCCAGTCGAGCTTTAGCGTGTGGTTCTGCCCGTCGAATGTGCCGGAGTATTTGGTGTCATAGGCCACCATGTTTATTTCCGAGCCGAGATCGATGTTGCGCGTCATCTTGGCGTCTACGGCGTTCTGTCCGCCGTTGACGAGGTCGCAGAACTCTTTCCAGTTCTCCTTTGATGCGATTTCGTAGTAGTCTTTTTTGTTGAAGGTTAGTGCCACGGTCCGGTCGGTGTTGACGGTGGTTGAGCCGTTGAAGCCGTCCTCAAAGGCGATTCCGGAGTAATAATGGTGCTCGTTGTAGTCGCTGCCAAGGAGGTCCTTTGGTGTAAAGGTAGGCATGGAGCCGTAGATGGCCTTGCCGTGGGTGGCGTAGCGCGTGGCTTTTACCTGGTTGTTGTAGGTAAACTCCACCTTGCAGACCCGCTTCGCGCCGTCGGCGGTGAGCAGGGGCTCGGTGTCCTTATTGAGATCCTGTCCCCACACCATGTTGTTTCTGCGGGCTTGCAGCTTATAAGCCACCTCGCCGCTCTTGAGCTGTGCGTCGGAAATCTGCGTTCCTTGCGTTGAGCCGCAGGCGTTGAGGTAGTAGCAGTTGTTGATAGTGGCGTTGTAGGCGAAGGTGTGAGGCCTGTTGTCGCTGTTGTCTGCATTGTTCTCGCCGAGGTAGAGGCAGTTGTTCAGCGTGCAGGTGCCGTTCTGCACAAACACGAAGCCGCTCATTCCTTTCCGGCCTGCACCGGTGCCGTTGATTGTGCCCTTGACGAGGCAGTCGGTGATGTTGACGCTGCTCTTGCTGCCTATATAGGAAATCAATCCTCCTGCCCCGCATCTGTTGTCAGTATAGGTGCTCGTGATGTTCACATTGCTGATGCAGTTCGAGACGCTGTTTTTGCCATACGCCTCGCTAATCAGTCCTCCCAGGAAGTAACTGCTCGATTTGATTGTCCCCTCGGTGCGCAGATTCTTGATCGTTGCGCCCCTCAGAAACCTGAAGGGGGCGATGTCGTTGGTGGTGGCATTCCAGTTGAGCGTGAGCGTGTGGTTCTGCCCGTCGAACGTGCCGCCGTACTCTTTCGAATCATTTCCCACCATGTTGATTTCCGAGCCGAGGTCGACGTTGCGCATGAGCTTGGCGTCGATCTTGTTCTGTCCGTCGTTTACGGCGTCGCAAAACGTTTTCCAGTCGGCTGCCGATGTGATTTCGTAGTGGTCTTTTTCGGTGAAGCTGAAAGCCACCTGCATGTCGGCTGTCACGATGGTAGCGGTTGAGAAATTGTCGGCAAAGGCGATGGCGTAATAATGGTGCTCGTTGTAGCCCAGGCCCACGAGGTTTTTTACAATAAAGATGGGCAGGCTGGCCACGGTGCCGCCTTTATTCGCATACCGCGTGGCCGACTCGCTGCCGTTGTAGGTGAACGCCACCTTGCAGATGCGCTTCGACTCGTCGGTGGTGAGCATCGGTTCGCTGTCGGTGCCGAGCTTCTGTCCCCACACCATGTTGCTTCTTCCCTTTTGCAAGAGATACGTCAAGTAGCCGCTCTCGAGTTGCAAGTCGACAGTCATCATGCCCTGCGTCGTGCCGCAAGTTCTTGTAAAGTAGCAGTTGTTGAGGGTTGTGCCACTGGGCGCAAAGGTATTTCCGGCGGTGGCGTTGTTCTCGCCGAAGTAAAGGCAGTTGTTCAGCGTGCAGCTGCCTTTCATGGTGTGAACAAATCCGCTCATCCCGCTCTGCCCCGCACTTGTCGTGGCGTTAAACTTTCCCTTGACGATGCAGTCGTTTATCGTCACATTGGCGTTTGGCAATACATACGTCACCATTCCTGCTATCTCGCTTGCCCCACCTTCATAAGCACACTTGATGTCAGCATCGATGACGCAGTTTGAAATGGTAGTCCTGCCGGCGGCATCGCAAACCAAGCCCGACAATTTGTAAGAACTCGCCCAGATGCTCGCTTTGACGTTCAGGTTCTCAATCGTGGCGTTCTGCACACTTTTGAAGAGGGCAATACGCCAACCTATTGGAATACCATGGTTAAACCTAATCGTATGTCCGTTGCCGTGGAAATTACCGATGAAGGGACGATGTTCACCTACCAACGGTGGGTCGCTGAGGCTGATGTCTCTCATTAGAAAGACCTCAAGGTCACTCTCTCCGTCTTCCACGCGCTTGCATAAATGTTTCCAGTCTGACTCAGAATAGATTTTGATTGTTCTAAAGAAGGGCGGCGCTTTCGCGTCTTTGGCGTCGCTCTTCGCCCACGCCGATGTCGTCATCGCAAAGACGACGAACAAAAGGCTGAGCCGATAAATAATGTTTTTTGTTTTCATATTAAATTGAATTTGAAAAATTAAATATTCTTTTGGTTATCGGGGGGCGTGGCGTAGTTACTACGTTTTCCGGAAGACTTCCTTGTATATTTCTGTCCGCTCCCGATTACGTTGTACGAGAAGGCTGATTGTTTCTTGGGAAAGGGAATCCAAAAGATGCTTGTGCGCCAAGCCGTCGAACGGCTCTTCAAACGGACGGAGATAATACAGCTTTTCCTTTCGCGTGGCGATTTCGGTGAACTTTTTATCCATCTCAAGTGAAAAGCCAATGATGAATTCTCCGCTTTCATTTCTTAAAATATATACCCAACAGTTCTTTTTCATCTTTGCTATTTGTTGATTCTGTTGCAAAATTATTCTACGAAGCCCAACAGGGCGTTTCATATTTGAAAAAACTTGTATCATATTTGTAATTCACTAAGAATTGACGATTTATAAATGTCCGGAACACCTATGCCCTCTCTTCGGATGAGCCCTTTTGCGCTTTCTTTTTTTCTTTGGAAACAGCTTTGTATTCTGAAGGCGACATCCCGAAGAAAGCCCGGAAACAACGGTTAAATGTGGCTCGTGAATTGAATCCTGACCTATATTCCACTTCGTTGATGTTCAAGTCGGGATTGTTGGTGAGCAGCGATGCCGCATGTCGCAACCGGTAGCCGTTGATAAATTCGTTGACTGTGGCTCCATCGGCATACTTGCGCACGGCATTGGTGATATAGACGGCATTTGTTCCAATCCGCTTTGAGAGAATGTCGCGGTTCAACTCCGTGTCTTTATAGACTTTCTCTTTCTGCATCAGCTCGCACAGCTGGCGATAGATTTTTCCTTCACGGTCGAGTTCTTCCTCGGGAACGAGCCTTGCCGCGGTCTCCATGTCGCTTTCCGCCTTGCGGTATAATAGAATGGAGTCGTACAACGCCCTGTTTTTACGGCGCAAGCGGCGGGTGTAGATGATGTAAAGTACGACGGTGGCAAGCAGCAATGCCACGATGATGAGTGAGAGATAGAGTCGTGTTGTGATGACCTCGTTCCGGAGTGTGAGCTTGTCAACCTCGAAGATGGTGCGCAGTTCGTCGAGCTGCTTGGCAAGCTCGGTGTTGCGCAGTTTGTCTTTGTGTGGGATGATGACTCTGTACAATTCTGCGGCTTCCTTGTATCGTCCGGCCTCGGTGTAGAGGTCGGCCTGCTGCATCTGCACGGTAAGCAGGCTGACGGAGTCGCCGGCGGCAGTCATGATGTCCATGTTCTCGTTGTTGCAGGCAATCGCGCGGTCGTACTGCTTGATGGCTGCATAGTAGCGGGCTTTCACTTGCAGAAGCTTGAATCGGGCGACGGCTTTACGCCCTTCGGCATATTTATCGGCGAGCTGCAGCAATCCCTTGGCGCGGTCGTAATGGCCTGTTTCCAATTCAGCGACGGCTGTTGCCAGCGTGCAGTAGAGATAGCGTCCGTTGAGCGAGGGTGTGTAGCCTTTTCGCAGGGCTTCCTTCTTGTATTTGTCGATGACCGCTTTCCACGCCGCACAGATCGCCCTCAGCTTCTCGTATTTGTGCTGTCCGTCGAGCGTTTCGCCCAAGACGTTGTAGGCAGAGAGCAATTGTGAGACGTCATCGACCTTCGTGAGGGCGGCGATGCTCTCCTCGATGGTCTTCTCGGCCTCCGCGAAGCGTCCCATGGTCTGGTAGATACATGCCAAGCCATAGGTGGAAGTGCCCAAGCCATAGTTGCTCTTTCTTCTTCGCGCATCGGCATACATCTTTTGCGCTTCAAACAATGCGGTCTGCACCTTGTCTTCGTAGAGATAACTCTCAATGAGCACGTTCCACGCATTGTAGTAATAATCCCATGTGCCGTTCTTTTTCATAGCACTGAGGACTTCGGGCAAATAGTGTTTTATGCTGTCGGTCATCTCGTAGTTGTAATAGCAATACAACTGGGTGACGCGTGCCTGGGCTTCCGCCTCCTTGTCTTTTTGGCGCAGGGCTTCGGCAAGATATTCGCGGATGCAACGTAATTCATAGCCCATGTTATCTTCGGCGGCTGCCAATCGGCAAAGATTATTGTAGGCCCGCAAAAGTTTTTCTCCTTTGAGGTGCTTCATCTCTTTGCGGATGGAGTCTGACGGAGTGGCAGCATACATTTCTCCTGTGGAGAGTGTAATGACAAACAGTAATGTGATAAAATGTTTCATTTCCGATATATATTCAGTTTTACAGCTTCATAGACATAACAGGTTTCTTGTCCTTCCTCCCCCTAAAGTATATCCCGCAGGTAGTAGCAACGACTGCTCTGTTGAGCTGTTTTCTATCCCTGCCGTGCCACCAGTATCAGGACGAAGAGGCAGGTGCTGAGCCTGATTCTCTGAATGATGCCTGTTGTTTTTCATTTGCCATAATCTCATTTTCTTTATGAATAACTCTTTTTGCTAATTATGAATTAAATATATTTCTACGTTCTCATTTTCTCATTTCGCATTCCTTTCTGCTGAATTTCGCATGCCTAATGGTGCTCTTCTGAGCAATTCCACAAGAAAAATCTTTGCGAGAGCAGCAAAAGATGATGCAAAAATAACATAAAGCGAATTGTTATTTTAAGGATTATGACAGAAAAGAGCATTTTAAAGGTTTTTCCGCCCCTTAAAAGCCTTAATATCCCCTTAAAAACACTTAATAAAAAGTTTGGGAAAGAGAAAATAAAAACGTATCTTTGCAGTCGTTATAAAAAGTAAAAACGGCAACAATGATCATTCATTCTCTCACAGAAAAGGTATCGGCATTCCTACGGTCGCGCACTACAAACACCATTGAGCGGCACCGGGTCATCGTGTATTTGCTCCACTCCCTTCTCGTTGTTTCCGTCATCTCCTTGCAGTTCATGAGGCTGGGTGGCTCGCACGACTGGCTGCCGCTTTCCATGAGCGGCATACACCTTGCGGCATGCCTTCTTTCGCTGTTGCTCTACCTCACGCAGTGGCTGACACTTTCCAAGGCTTTTTCACTCACGGTGCTCGTGGCGCAGTGTACCATTGCCGTACGCTTCTTTTATTTCGCCACCGTGCGTCCCGACCATTTTCTGCAGCTCATCCTCATCAATCAGGTAACGTCGCTGCTGGCCGTCTTCTTCCTTGTGTTGAGCTTTGTCCGGCTCACCCCCTTTATCGTCTCTGCTATCAGTGTGGTTAGCTACGGTTGTGTGGCTGCCTATCTTCAAGAGCCTTCGCTTTGGCGCCTGTTCGGTTTCTTCCTCTTCGTGCAGTTTTTCCTCTGTGCGCTGGGCGAACTGCTGCGACACAATGTGATGAGCGTGTCGAAGGAGAATACCGACCTACATCACCGTGAGACGGCACTGATGCACGCCGTCAGGCTGAACAGGCAGGAGATAGAGGCCTATCTGCGCATGAGCGGCAACGGCCACCCTTCACCCGAGGACACAGACCACCTGTTTTCCATGCTCAAACCGAAATCGCAACGCAACCTTATCAACGCCGTGCGCCTGCATCTGAAAAAACACTTGATGGATGACTGCAATCTGGGGCACCACTTTCCCTGTCTGACTAAATCAGAAACGGATGTGTGCCGCCTTATCCTCGCAGGAAAGAAGCGGAGCGAAATCGGCCTGCTACTTGACAAAACCGAAAACAACGTTGACGTGACGCGTAACCACATCCGCAAGAAACTCAATGTACCCACTGACCAAGACTTGCAGAAATTTCTCATCAATTTATTGATAGAAAAAGAATATTCGAAAAAGGAGGAAATAAATAAATAAGTTCCTCTACCGGAAACGTTCATATTTATTTATAACATGCCATTATCCGCTTTCCATACAGATTCGGATGATGGCTTCTTGTTTTTTCCCTGTATTTCCCGCTTTTCCCAAAAGTTTTTCAATCTCTTCATATACCTATAATTTAGCTGCTTGATTACAGTATTCACCATATTAAAATTTAGAAAAATGGAATCAAACAGCAATGACAATTATGTGCTGGTATTGGAAGACCGCACGGAAGTGAAGAACGAGAATGATGCAGGAAAGCTCTCAGTAGTCTCTGGCATTGATGACAAGGGCAAACTCCAAACAACGGAAGCCAAAGATGTGCATCAGGCAGCCTTCTTGAAGTTCAACAACAAAGACGGCTTGCTGAAGAACTTCATGACCAATTTCCTCAAGCAGTTTAATGAGCCGTCCCGTTTTGGACTCTACAAGGTAGTGGCTAACAACGTGGAGCAAAGTGTGGCATCCCTCCATACCATGCTGCAGAACCGTGAGAAGCCTGAGAATAAGCAGCAGTTGGCAGACAGTCAGGTGCGCTTTGACGACTTCCTGCCCAAGCAGAAGAACGCCACCGCCATTGACGAGTCGAAGATTGATTGGAAGCAGCTCGACACTCTCGGGCTTACCCGTGAGCGATTGGAGCAGAGTGGAGAATTGGAAAAGATGCTCAATTGGCAGAAGAGCAATCTCATCACAATTGCTGTTCCTATCGGCGACACCACCATCTACACTGAAGCACGTCTAGCGTTTCGCACGGACGATAGCGGTAATATCGGTTTGGCTATTCATCCTCTGAGAAAAGAGCCACAGCTCGACTTTCCCTATATGGGTTACAAGTTCTCTCCCGAAGAAAAGGAGCAACTCCTCACTACCGGTAATCTCGGCAAGACCATCGAGGTAACCCCAAAGAACGGAGAACCGTTTGCCGCCTACGTTTCCATCGATCCGCAAACGAATGAAATCATAGCCCTGCGTGCCGACCGTGTGAACATCCCCAAGGAAATCAAAGGCGTGACACTTTCCGATGCCCAGTACAAGGACCTCGTGGAAGGCAAAGCCGTGAAGGTGGAAGGCATGACTGCCAAGAGTGGTAAGATATTCAATGCCACCCTGCAGGTCAATGCCGAGAAGAAAGGCATTGAGTTCATCTTTGACAATAATCGTGGATTTAAGGAACGCCAGCAGCAGACACAGCAGCAAGGTGTACCTCATAAGCTCTGCGGCTTAGAGTTATCAGAAAAACAGCGTGAAGCCTTGGATAGCGGTCGCACACTATATCTAAAGAATATGGTGGACAAGCAGGGACAACCTTTCAACGCATACGTTCGCATGGATAAGGAACAGAATAGACCACGTTTTTACAAGTGGAATCCTGACAAGAAGCAGGAAACCGGCAAAGAAAAGGTGGTTGCCGTAGCCGAAGAACACAAAACACAGGTAGCCGTGAACAACCACGGCAAGACGAATGAAGCCACCAAACATGTGAACGAACCGCTAAAGACTGGTCAGACACAGCCCACTGCCGCCCAAAAGCAAAAGCAGGACGAGAACAAGCAGAAGAAGTCCCGTGGACGTAAGATGTAACCTTAAAATCAAATCACACTATGACAACTTGCATTATCGCCGAGAAACCCTCGGTAGCCAGAGATATTGCCCGCATCGTAGGGGCAAATAGCAAGCAGGACGGATGCTTGGAAGGTAACGGGTATCTTGTTACTTGGGCAATGGGACACCTCATTGCCCTTGCCATGCCCGAAGCATACGGCTTTTCCGCTTATAAGCGTGAGGACTTACCCATCCGTCCTAATCCCTTTCAGTTAGTGGTACGACAAGTACGCAAAGACAAAGAGTATCACGACGACCCTGTGGCATTGAAGCAGTTAAAGGTGATACGCTCCTGTTTTGATAAGGCAGACCGCATCATCGTCGCCACCGATGCAGGGCGAGAGGGTGAGCTCATCTTCAGATATATCTACCAACACTTAAACTGCCATAAGCCTTTCGACCGCTTGTGGATTTCCTCCCTCACCGATAAAGCCATTCGTGAGGGACTTTCCAATCTCAAACCTGGAAACTGTTACGATAATCTCTATTATTCCGCCAAGGCAAGAAGCGAAGCCGACTGGCTCGTGGGTATCAATGCAAGCCGTGCGCTTTCCATTGCCCGCAAGGGAGGCTATTCCTTGGGACGGGTACAGACCCCAACCCTTGCTATGGTCTGCCGCCGGTACATAGAGAATCGTGATTTTTCTTCCGTGCCTTATTGGAAACTCTCCGTAGAAGTAGAGAAAGAGGGCATGTCACTGAAAGCCATTGGCAGTAAAGACTATGAGAGTGAAGCAGCGGCACAGACTGCTCTCGCTACGCTCCGCAGTCAGAGCCGGCTTAAAGTAGAGTCGGTCGCAAGAAAGGCGGGACATACGTCGCCACCACTCTTGTACGACCTTACTGCCTTGCAGAAGGAAGCCAACAGACGCCACGGCTTTTCTGCAGACAAGACCCTTTCGATTGCCCAAAGCCTCTATGAGAAGAAAATCACGACCTATCCCCGCACAGGCAGCCGATACATCAGTGAGGATGTCTTTGAGGAAGTACCCGCCCTGCTTCGCAAGATAGACAAGGCGCTATCCAATCCGCTTAACCGCTATTCTGTGGACAATGCCAAAGTTACCGACCACCACGCTATTATCCCCACAGGAGAAACCCCTTCGGGCTTGTCGGTGGACGAGGCGACCATCTATCAAATGATAGTAACTCGCTTTTTAGAGGCTTTCTCTCCCGACTCAGAGGAAGAACGTATGCAGGTGAAGTTCACGGACGGCACCAATACCTTTACTTGGAAGGCGTGCCGACAAATCTCTTTGGGTTGGAAAGACGTGCAGCAAGGCGCTGACACTCAAAATGAAAATGGAAAGGAAAACGAGGAACAGACCTTATCCGCCCTGCCCAGCTTAACGGAAGGTGAAGTCCTGTCACTTCTCAATGCAGAGATTACCGAGCATAAGACCAAGCCGAAACCACTCTACACAGAAGCAACTCTGCTCTCTGCAATGGAGAACGCTGGGAAAGATGTCGAAGATGCAGAAAGCAAGAAGGCGATGGCAGAGTGCGGTATCGGCACACCTGCAACCCGTGCCAACATTATCGAAACGCTTATTCTCCGTGACTATATCCGCAGGAATAAGAAAGCTATCATACCTACCGAAAAAGGCTTGGCAGTCTATGAGATTGTCAAGGACAAGAAGATTGCCAATGCGGAGATGACTGGCAGTTGGGAACTGGCTCTTGCCGCTATCGAGGCAGGTCAGATGCCGGCGGAGAAGTTCGCGCAAGGCATTAACTCATACGTGGAAACAATCTGCAAGGAACTCCTCTCGCTTTCTTCAGAGCAGAAGTCCTATCCTGTATACCGCTGCCCAAAATGCGGACAGCAGAGTGTCGGCATTTATGCCAAGGTAGCCAAGTGCAGGCATGAAACCTATGGTTTTCACGTGTTTCGTGAAGTCTGCGGCATACTTCTCTCTGAAGATAACATCCGTGACTTGATAAGTTCTGGTCGTACGCCTATCCCTAAAGGACTGACCAGCAAGGCTGGCAAGAAATTCAATGCCCGACTTGTTCTGGGTGAAGACTACGCCACTTCCTTTGAATTTGAGAACAATAAAGGAAAACAAAAAGGGAGATAATCCCGACAGAAACAGAGAGGAACAGATATAGGTCGAGAGATATAAGTATTACCTGCCGACCTTTTTACCTCCACTTTATTAAAAGAAAACACTATGACATACAATAAAAAATCAGTCCTGCAAGCCAACACGGAAGCTATCCGTGTGGTCTTACGATTAGAAAAAGAACGCCGCGAAGCCACCGAAGCTGAGAAAAGTATCTTACGAAACTATCAGGGCTTCGGTGGCTTGAAATGTGTACTCAACCGCACGGACAATCCCGATGACATACGCTATTGGAGCAAGTCAGAGCAGAATCTCTTTGAGCCGACACAGCAGCTCAAACAGATGATTTATCGTGAAGCCGTAGATGCCAACACTGCCAAGCGGTACTGGGAAAGCATCAAGGCAAGTGTGCTGACCTCCTTCTATACCGATACTCGCATCGTTTCTGCTATCTCAGACGCACTTGCTTCCACAAATCTGCAGGTAAGACGATGTTTAGACCCATCTATGGGCATGGGTGCGCAACTTTTGAAGTTAAACAGAAAAAGGCTGCTCCAGCAATCAACTTGCTAGAGCAGCCTCTCTTTTTACTCACAAAGTTTGTAATTTCTTTCCAAGAAGCATTAGCACGCTTTACGGATGAGCCTCAGACTCAGGTTCCTTTTTCCCGTTGCCATTCCCTTCCTTCTTCTTAGCCTCCTTCTTCGCTACCTGCTCATAAGTAACATCGGTCAGCGTAAAATACTTGTTTGATGCCACCAGTCGCACCACAGGCTTTTCAATATGCACCTGTGCGGAAAGGTGTGCCAACTTCAACGGCTTTACTCTTGAAAGATGGCTTCAACGTACCGAGGTCACCAAAGTCCACGATGTCGCCATTAGCCACAATGTCGCGTGCCGTTTCAGTAGCAAGATTAAGAACTGCCGCCACTTCCTGTGGATTGAAAGTAGTAGACTTAGCCACCCGTTCGCAGAAGTTGCGGAAATCCACACGGTGTCGTCCCGTAGGCTGGGCAATCTGTACGGTTTTCTCACCCGCCTTGCCCACATTGAGCTTGCGCTCAGTCAGGATAAATTGTAAAGGCTTGTTTGCCATAGTATATACAAAGTTGGTCTGCATTGTTAGCCTTACGTGAGTTCGAGACCATAAGACCCACAAAGGAGGCTGTCATGGACAACCAACAGTAAAGATAGTAATAAAGTTTCACAAGAGCAAGAATAGACAGAAAAAAGCTTAAGAGCTTTTTAATGATTACTTAGGAACTATAAGCGGAAAGAGCATTAGAGAGAGGATGAGAGGTAAGTAAATGGAAATGAGGGTGATTTGCAGTATATCTCTATGGTTTGCATAGGTGGTAAAAGTGCAGAAAGCGCGGATTTATGCAGAAGTTCCGTTACCAAATCGTTAGTCTATTCTCCGAATGGTAACGAAGAGGCAGGATACGGTAACTGACGGAAGGCTATTCACCTGAACTCGGGATAAGTTTCTTTTTATTACTCTAATTTATTTATCCTAAAACCCATTTAGCCTCAATCGTCTTAGATTGAGGCTAATCTTTTTTATCAAAATACAAACTGTTTCTTTAGAACAAAGAAAGTTGACCGTTGTGTTGTTCTATGCAGAAATCTAAATTGACTTCAGGTTTCTTTTCAAAGAAGCTATATGCAGCCATTGCTGATAATACATTCATAGCAAAATTAAGGACACTTCTATGTCTAGAGTGGACCAATTGAGCTACATTCTTCAGTTCGTCATTAATGGTTTCAATTACAGATCTTTTTCTTAAAAGCAGTCTATCATATATTGGGATTAACTTATTTTTCATATTACTTCTTATACCTGTTACCAAGTTAATGCCATCATTGAATAATTTTTCAAATAGTCCTTTAGAGATGTATCCTTTATCGGCAAATAACTTTCCAAATACATTGTCAGTCAGCCTATTAAAGATATTTTCATTTCTATCGTCTACATTGGCTTTGGTAAGCATAAAGTTGAGAATTTCCCCTCGTTCATTACATATAAGGTGCAGTTTAAATCCAAAATACCAACCCATTGTGCTTTTGCCTCTGGTAGCATAATCCCTAAAAACCTTATTGCGGTAAATACGTTTATTATGGCAGACTGGAATACAGGTAGAGTCAATAAAGCTAATACCAATACATCTGCCAAAACAACATATTTGCAAGAACATCATCATTTCTACCGATACTCTAGCTTCAAGCTCCAAAAAACGATTATAGGATAACAGATGAGGAAACATATCTGCAAGATGCTCCTTTACAAAGAACATATAATAATGTTGAAAGTTACGATAAGAATTAAAATGGAAACAGATCATTATGGTTATGATTTCTGACTTACTCATACGCCATTTACGGCGGCGATGCTTGCACTTGGAATCATTGGGAAGCCCTATTTTATCAATTTCTGACTCAAATTCTTTGCAAAAGTCATCTGCAATACAAAAGATTTCGGTAATTTTGTCTTTGGTAATCATCGCTATATTAATTGTAAGTTATTGATATTCAACTATAAAGTTACAAAAATATAACGAGATTACCAACTTTTTGAGTATTATTCTTATCCCGAGTTCAGGTTATTAGCATATTTCTCCGCCAACGGATCCACCCCATACCACAGACTTGTGACTGAATTCAAGTATCTTGCACCATAATAGTACAAGCCTGTCTCTTCATCAAACTGTTTGCCATTGAACTTATACGGTAGGTCTTCGCTGCTGCTATGCTCGTCAACTAACAGTTCACCATACGGTAGGTAAGCATCATACTGGGTGATGTTGGCTTTTTCGTCTGTGATGTAAGACGTGCTGCCGAGGTGATCGCTGTGATAGAAGAAAGTTTCCTCTTTCGTTGTGTCGTTTGGAATATAACCATAACCAGCCTGTGGGTCATCAGGGTTGGTTGGGTCATTCCAGCTTACAGGTGGACCAGGGTTGGTATTCGGTGTGGTGTTCGGCTTCGGGGTCTGAATCCAACCCTGCGGTACATCGTGGTTGCCAAGTGTGTCAATGATAGAGTTATATCCTCGTTTTGTATTCTCCGGATCACCATACGCACCTTTCATTGTAGGTACACCAGGTGCAATGCCCTGCTCCTTATAGTACGCTTCTTTCTGTTTCTGAATCTGATTCATACGTTCAGCATAGTCCTGCTGACCAGCGGTTACGTATGAGCCGTTTCTTCCATAAACGTTGTTAAACAGACCTGTTCCTATTCTTGAAGCAACTCGTTTGTCACCAAGGAAGTAATGTTTTGTGAAGCGATTCTTGTTGATGCTGATTATCGAAGCAGGATAAAGCGTGAAGTTGTCCGTCTCGTGGAACATAATTCCTTGCGGCGCACCATTGATATACACACCCTCCATCGTACCGTAACTCTTCATGATACGTTCACCGGCAGCGTTGTAAGTATAACGGCTTGTCTTACCGTTGTCAGAGAGTACCATCAGGCGGTTGTCCTCATCCCAGTACATCTCGCGGGTAGTATTCGTCGAATCGTTCGTTACCAGCGTTGGATTGCCGTTGGCATCGTATGTGTAATGGTCGTGCCCAATCTGCGTTGGAGCCGTCGGATGGTTACTGTCCTCGTACTTATAAGCAAAGTTATAAGACTTGGCAGTTGTCGTTGAATCCACCTTCTGTACCTTAGTGAGCGGTTCACTCATCCGTCCGAACGACATTACCATATCATACGATGCACGCTTTGCCTTACCACTTGCATGAATAAGGCGGTTCAGCTCATCGTATTGATAGCTGTGCGCACTCCTTCCTCCCAGCTTCGCCTTATTGATATTCATAAGCGACGTTGGGTTGGCAGCATTTGTGATACCGAGGATATTATCCACGGCATCATAGCGATACCTGTTCTCCATCACAGCCTGACCGTCCACTGTAAGGTTCATCACCTGCAGACGTTCACGCTGCTTGTCATATGTATAGGTTGCCTCCGTGCCATTACCGAGTTTCGTATAGACCGTATGACCCTCCTTGTCGTAACCTATCCTGTCAACAATAACGCTCTGACGTCCCTGTTTATTGCTCGTCAGACGCTCAACCTGTCCAGCAGCATTGTAGTGGTAGGTCACCACTTCACCGTCAGGATAAGTCATCGTCTGCACACGGTTCCAGCTGTCGTAGGCGGCACCATAGACATAAGTCCTGATGTCCGCCACGCTCGCCATAAATGGTTTGGTAACTCTCTTAGTGTGGATAGAAACCGCCATTGTTTGGGTATATTCTTTTTATCTCATATAAACAGCCTTTAATGTCTACATATCTTCCATAATCCCCTCTGTAGTCATACTCTGTGTCTTTTTTTATTTCTATGAATTTTGAACAGTCATTTTTGTCAGGAATCGTATTTGTTCGATAGTAGCTGTTAAAGAAGCTGGGAATATCGAAAATACATTTTTTTTGTAAAGTAAAAGTGTATTTTACCCCTTTCTTTAAATGACAATTATATAGAAGCCCTCGATCAATAACATTGTGATGAATACTGTCATAAGGTAATCTAAGGTTCATTCTTATAGTATCTCCATCTGTTTTTAATATTAGCTCTTTATTTAGGAAGCTTCTATTTTGAGTTCCCTTATACTGATAACCAATATAAGTTAATGATAGTTCTTCTTGTGCTTTGCAATGACAAAGAACAAGTGACATTATTACATAAAAAATTATAGTCTTCATACTTAAAGTACTTTATTTGCAGACTTCAACTTTCCAGTAGACGACACTGTCGTTTCTTTGATTTCAACAGGTCCAATATATTGACCTGTTCCTTTTGTCGTAGAGATTGCTCCCTGCTGCAACTGGAATTTATTTCTAGAATTGTATTCGTAGATTATTGTCTGGAGACCATCCTGAGGAGGTCCCAGTGGATAATCCCTTCTTTCAGTAATGGTATTATCTCCTACAAGTTCTCCGTAAATTAGACCTTCTTTTTTTAAACTTGCTTGATGTGCAGTATTAAAATCACCGTCCACCTGAACTTCATTGAGAAAATGTCCTATTGCAGCCCCTTGTAAAGCTGTACTTGCTTTTCCTAGGGTTTTCAGGTCTGACACATCTATCTTCTTATCCGAATAACTGTCTATAAATACACCTTTGTCATCTTTTTTGTTTCCTACCAGACTAAGAGTATAAGTTTCTTTGGCATCTATACCAGACTGAATGACATTTATTAATGTCTGAGACCTGTTTCCCTTGAGATCTATATCAGTGCCTTTGTATATAAGTTTATCGTTTTCGATAGCATAATTGTTTCCAGTGGATGCATATAACATCTTGATATATTCTTCTTGAGCTTTGTTTCCAGGCAGGAAGATCTCTCTCCCATCAGTATCTATCAACTTTACAGGATTCCCTGCGCAATACACATAGCTTCCAATATTTAGATATTTCTCTGCCAACACATCCACCCCATACCAAATATTTGTTACAGGATTCAAATACCTTGCACCATAATAGTACAGACCAGTTTCCTCATCAAACTGCTTACCGTTGAACTTATACGGTAGGTCCTCACTGCTACTATGTTCGTCAACCAACAACTCACCGTATGGCAAGTAAGCATCATACTGTGTGATGTTGGCATGATCGTCTGTGATGTAAGACGTTGAACCTAAGTGGTCACTGTGATAGAAGAAGGTTTCTTCTTTTGTAGTGTCGTTTGGAATATAACCATAACCAGCCTGCGGGTCATCAGGGTTGGTTGGGTCGTTCCATGAGATGGGGGCACCGGGGTTGGTGCCTGGTGTTGTGTTAGGATGTGAAGTCTGTACCCATCCCTGCGGCACATCGTGGTTACCGAGTTCTGTGAGAACAGCATTATAACCAACACCCGTGTTCTCTGGATCACCATACGCACCCTTCTCTGTTGGTACACCAGGGGCTACACCCACCTTCTTATAGTATGTTTCTTTCTGTGTCTGGATCTGATTCATACGCTCTGCATAGTCCTGCTGACCAGCTGTTACATATGAGCCGTTACGTCCGTAAACGTTGTTAAACATACCCGTTCCTATCCTTGACGCAACTCGTTTGTCACCAAGGAAGTAATGCTTCGTAAAACGATTCTTGTTGACAGAGAGGATACTTGCAGGGTACAGCGTGAAGTTATCGGTTTCATGGAACATTATTCCCTGCGGTGCGCCATTGACATACACTCTAAAAGCTCCACTGACATAAAAGCCGTTTTATTGTACTTCTACTATATTCTTTTCCACCTTGCTTCTCTCTGCTTCGGTTACAGGATAGTAGACCTTCACCACACGTTGATTACAGAATCTCCTTAACATATATAATAATTTCATTTCCCCGATTAACAAATATGGAATCTCCTTTTTGTTCATAAGTGAAAACAGTACCATTATCAGAAAGTGATTTTTGTAGAATTATAATCCTTCTGTTTAATGGAATGTCTATATATTTTGTAAGATGCTTGTCGGATTTTAGTTCATTATTTGTATAGGATAGAATACCATCACTTCTATATATATCTACATTGTTTAATCTCCTATTTATATAATATCCTATCATTTTTACGGAATACATCTTCTCTTTATATGTTATAATCTTATCACTAACATTATAATGTAATCCTTGGAATGATTCCTTACAGTATAAAACATTGAAAGATTCATACTCTTGCTCTTTAGTTGAGCAAGAGTATAACAATATGAAAAATGCAATTAAACAATCTGTTTTTTTCATTTTATTACTACATTTTTAGTTTGCGGTATTTTATTCACATCTCTTTTCTCTATTATGACATCTATTCTATTCTTATTTGTTTTGCTTTTTCTAGATTGATTTATAATACTATCTAATATTTTATTTGTGGAATCGTTAGAAGAAGACTTGTCGCTATTTGTAATTCCGAAGCATCCTTCAGAGGCAGCATAATGATACTCCCCTTTCAGATTATATATACCACCAACATGCATCATAACCCCAGCGGCAACATCACTTTTATTTCTATACCCCATTTCAACAGAAACATTATTAGAAGTTGCATACATAACCTCAGAGCCGTGTTGTTTTAACTTCAATGCTTTAGTACCATTTCCTCTAGGATACTCTATAACTTGTGCTGTATAACGATTGTCTTCTTCTTTTTTAGGTTCATAAGCAACATTAGATAAAACCAATCTATTACCATTTCTATCACCTTTCCGCACGGTAAAGGCATCCCTTGTGACAGAGAATTCCATACGAAAGTCCTTATCCTCCGTATCACGGACTGTTACTTTATAAAGGTTTACCCTTGTAATAACGTCTCTTTCTTGTCCCGTATAACCTATAATTCTTTGCCAAGTTGTCCTACCTGTTTTTTGTTTTGTGATTGTTATAATTGGATAAGCTCCATCTGGATCTACTAGTAAGATAGGGTTATTATGACAATAGGAATACGAACTAATATCAGGATACTTTTCTGTCAAAGGATCCACCCCATACCACAGACTTGTGACTGAATTCAAGTATCTTGCACCATAGTAGTACAGACCTGTCTCTTCATCGAACTGTTTGCCATTGAACTTATATGGCATTTCCTCACTTGAGGAATGCTCGTCAACTAACAGTTCACCATATGGAAGATATGCATCATACTGTGTGATGTTGGCGTGTTCGTCTGTGATGTAAGACGTTGAGCCAAGGTGGTCACTGTGATAGAAGAATGTTTCTTCCTTTGTGGTGTCGTTTAGAATATAACCATAACCAGCCTGCGGGTCATCAGGGTTGCTCGGGTCATTCCAACTTACAGGTGGACCGGGGTTGGTATTCGATGTGGTGTTGGGGTGTGGAGTCTGAATCCAGCCCTGTGGAACATCGTGGTTGCCGAGTGTGTCAATGATAGAGTTATATCCTCGCTTTGTATTCTCTGGATCACCATACGCACCTTTCATTGTAGGTACACCAGGTGCAATGCCTTGCTGCTTATAGTATGCCTCTTTCTGCTTCTGAATCTGATTCATGCGCTCAGCATAGTCCTGCTGACCAGCGGTTACGTATGAGCCGTTTCTTCCATAAACGTTGTTAAACAGACCTGTTCCTATTCTTGAAGCAACTCGTTTGTCACCAAGGAAGTAATGTTTTGTGAAGCGATTCTTGTTGATGCTGATTATCGAAGCAGGGTAGAGCGTGAAGTTGTCCGTCTCGTGGAACGTGATTCCTTGCGGCGCACCATTGATATACACGCCCTCCATCGTACCGTAACTCTTCATGATACGTTCACCGGCAGCGTTGTAAGTATAACGACTCGTCTTGCCATTATCAGAGAGTACCATCAGGCGGTTGTCCTCATCCCAGTACATCTCGCGGGTAGTATTCGTCGAATCGTTCGTTACCAGCGTTGGATTGCCGTTGGCATCGTATGTGTAATGATCGTGTCCAATCTGCGTTGGAGCCGTCGGATGGTCGCTGTCCTCATACTTATAAGCAAAGTTATAAGACTTGGCAGTTGTCGTTGAGTCCACCTTCTGAACCTTGGTCAGCGGTTCACTCATCCGTCCGAACGACATCACCATATCATACGATGCACGCTTAGCCTTACCACTTGCATGAACAAGGCGGTTCAGCTCGTCATACTCATACGTATGCGAACTTCTTCCTCCCAGCTTCGCCCTGTTGAGTTTTGTCAGCGATGTCGGGTCGGCGGCATTCGTGATGCCGAGGATGTTATCCACGGCATCATAGCGATACCTGTTTTCCATCACAGTCTGACCATCCGCTGTAAGGTTCATCACCTGCAGACGTTCACGCTGCTTGTCATATGTATAGGTTGTCTCCGTGCCATTACCGAGCTTCGTATAGACCGTATGACCCTCCTTGTCGTAACCTATCCTGTCAACAATAACGCTCTGACGTCCCTGTTTATTGCTCGTAAGACTCTCAACCTGTCCGGCAGCATTATAATGGTAGGTCACCACTTCACCGTCAGGATAAGTCATCGTCCGCACACGGTTCCAGCTGTCATAGGTAGCACCATAGACATAAGTCCTGATATCCGCCACGCTCGCCATAAATGGTTTGGTAACTCTCTTAGTGTGGATAGAAACCGCCATTGTTTGGGTATATTCTTTTTATCTCATATAAACAGCCTTTAATGTCTACATATCTTCCATAATCCCCTCTGTAGTCATACTCTGTGTCTTTTTTTATTTCTATGAATTTTGAACAGTCATTTTTGTCAGGAATCGTATTTGTTCGATAGTAGCTGTTAAAGAAGCTGGGAATATCGAAAATACATTTTTTTTGTAAAGTAAAAGTGTATTTTACCCCTTTCTTTAAATGACAATTATATAGAAGCCCTCGATCGATAACATTGTGATGAATACTGTCATAAGGTAATCTAAGGTTCATTCTTATAGTATCTCCATCTATTTTTAATATTAGCTCTTTATTTAGGAAGCTTCTATTTTGAGTTCCCTTATACTGATAACCAATATAAGTTAATGATAGTTCTTCTTGTGCTTTGCAATGACAAAGAACAAGTGACATTATTACATAAAACATTATAGTTTTCATACTTAACGTGAGTTCGACGAATTGTAAGTGCCTATAAATTTGGTGATTAGCGAAATTTGTTGTAACTTTAAGGTGCTAACATACAAACAATTACAAACAAAAATCGCTATGATCACCGAAGACAAAGTTACTGAAATCTTTTGTATGGCAGATGACTTCTGCAAGTTTTTTGATGCAATGACAGCAAAATATACGTTAAAAGCTACTGAAAAAAGAAAATATCATCGAAATTCTACAATGTCAAAGGCTGAAGTCATGCTGATAATGATTCTTTTCCACGGCTCCGGTTATCGCTGCTTTAAACATTTCTATCTTGAAAAAGTCAAGAAATATTTCTTTGGCAAAATTCTTGTGTTATCGCTGCTTTAAACATTTCTATCTTGAAAAAGTATGCAAGCATCTTCACCATCTGTTTTCCAATGTTGTTTCTTATAACCGTTTAGTAGAATTGGAAAGGGAGGTAGCCGTACCCTTAACCTTGTTTATCAAGAAGGTCCTGTTGGGCAAATGTACGGGCATAAGCTTCGTTGACAGCACACCACTGCGTGTCTGCAAAAACCAAAGAATACATATTCACAAGGTTTTCAAAGGCATAGCTCAAAGAGGAAAATGCTCCATGGGTTGGTTCTTCGGTTTCAAGTTGCATTTGATTTGCAATGAGAAAGGAGAGCTTCTCAACTTTATGATAACGCCGGGAGATGTTGATGACCGTAAACCTTTGGAGTACAAGGCATTCATAGAATTCATCTATGGTAAGCTGGTCGGTGATAAGGGTTACATCGGCAAGAACCTCTTTCAAAGGCTTTTCGTTGACGGAATACAGCTTATTACCAAATTGAAAAGTAACATGAAAGGAGCTTTAGTGAGCGTTTCAGACAGACTTTTACTCAGAAAAAGAGCCATTATAGAAACGGTGAATGATGAACTTAAGAACATTGCACAAGTGGAACACTCCAGGCATAGATGCTTTGACAATTTCATCGTCAACTTATTAGGGGCAATTGCTGCCTATTGCCTGTTTCCAAAGAAGCCGTGCATCAATCTGCAAAGGACTATTGATACACAACTTGCATTGTTTTGAATTCATCGAACTCACGTATACTTAAGGTACTTTATTTGCAGACTTCAACTTTCCAGTAGACGACACTGACATACAAACTATTACGCAACAACGGCACTTCTAAAAATTGTTTACATGTTTAAGCCGCTCAAATCCACCTTGTAAACAAAGTTGCCAAGTTGCTTTTTCTGCAAGAACATCATCATATAAATGGGGGCGTACACAGTGTTTCCCCACCGTGTGCAGGTTATCGTTGCAGAAAACCATGGCTTCCTTCAGTCCGCATTCCCTGCAATCCATGATGTTGGCAAGGGCGCGATGCACCCCGTAATCTTTCCCCGACTTCACCTCAATGGGCAGCACTTGTCCTCCTATTTCTATCAGGAAGTCTACTTCTCCCTTCCGTTTGTTGTTATGATAATAAGGTGTAAGGTCGTGCGCAACGAGTTCTTGCGCCACCAAAAGAGATGGGACAGTCATGGAAAACACAAATTTTCGCAAAAGAAAGGCATAATTAACCGCTTGTTTTGCAAGTGTCGTTAAATTGTCGTACTTTTGTATCTTGAATATCAATTCTGTGCAGACAACAAACGTATGGTATTAAATTATATTTGGATAGCGTTTTTTCTGATTGCCTTTGCCTTCGGAATCGTAGGGCTGATAATGGGCGACACCACGCTGTTTGAGAAGATGGTGGACGCTACTTCCGATTCAGCGAAGACGGCATTCGGGGTATCGCTCGGACTAACGGGCGTACTCTCGCTGTGGCTTGGCATTATGAAGATTGGCGAAAAAGCAGGCATCGTGAACGTATTGGCACGAATGTTAAGTCCTGTTTTCACAAAACTTTTCCCCGATATTCCCAAGAATCACCCCGTCATGGGCTCTATCTTCATGAACATTGCCTCCAATATGCTGGGATTGGACAATGCAGCTACGCCGACAGGACTGAAGGCTATGGCGCAGATGCAGGAGCTTAACACAAAGAAAGACACGGCTACGAACCCCATGATAATGTTCCTGGTGCTGAACACAAGTGGACTTACCATTATTCCAACAAGCATTCTTGCAGTGCGAAGCTCATGCGGTGCTGCCCAACCAACCGATGTTTTCATTCCTATTTTGCTCGCTACAACCATTGCTACGCTGGTGGGAATAATGATAACAGCATCGTGGCAACGAATTAACATCTTCCAACCTGTGCTGTTTTTTGCCATCTTCGGAATGCTCGGTGCTGTGGGTTTAATAATCTGGGGATTGCAACAAATGCCTCAACCCACCATGGACACAGTAACGTCGGTGGTGTCTAACCTTATATTAATGTCGATTATAGTTACGTTTATCGGTGCTGGGCTGTTCCGGAAAATAAACGTTTACGATGCTTTTATAGAGGGGGCAAAAGAAGGTTTCAGCACTGCGGTACGCATTATCCCCTATTTGGTGGCAATACTTGTGGCTGTTGGCGTGTTTAGAGCATCGGGAGCAATGGACATTTGTGTAGATGGCATAAGATGGACAATGCAACAATGCAACATAGACACCACCTTTGTAGATGCTCTGCCAACCGCTATGATGAAACCACTGTCGGGAAGCGGTGCACGTGGACTTATGCTGGAGACCATGCACCACTACGGTGCCGACTCGTTCGTGGGCAGGTTGAGTTGCATATTCCAAGGCTCTACGGACACCACATTCTATATACTGGCTGTCTATTTCGGCAGCGTCAGCATACGCTACACACGCCACGCCGTGGCTTGTGGACTGTTGGCAGACCTTGCCGGCGTAATAGCGGCTATCGGAATATGCTATATTTTCTTCTAAACGAACACGAAACAGAATGGCAAACTTAAAATCTCTGGCAAAAGATACGGCTATTTACGGTCTCAGTAGCATTGCGGCACGCTTTGTAAACTACTTGTTGGTGCCCATACAAACCACCAAGTTCAATGCCGCCGGTGGTCAATACGGCATCATAACCAACGTGTATGCCTACGTGGCACTGCTGATAGTGCTGCTTACTTACGGCATGGAAACCACCTTCTTCCGCTTCATGAGCAAGGAAGGAGAGAGTCCCGAGAAGGTATATGCCACCACGCTGAAGATGGTAGGAACCACTTCGTTGCTCTTCATGGCAGTAATTCTGCTCTTCAATCAGCCCATAGCGAACCTCTTGGGATATGCCGACCACCCGGAATACATTACTATAATGTATGTTACGGTGGCGATAGATGCCTTTGCAGCCATACCTTTCGCCTATCTGCGGTGCAAGCATCGCCCCATAAAATTTGCCATATTGAAGATTTTGAACATCACGCTGAACATTGTTTTAAACCTGCTTTACCTTATTATATTGCCAAGTTTAAAGCTCAATCCGTTCGGAATATACGATGCAAACTTCACGCTCGACGTGGTTTGGGTGTTCTATATCAACCTTATTTGCACCATTATCACCTTGCTTTTGCTCTGGAAAGAACTTGCAGGCATACGCTACAGCTTCGACAAAGGCACGTGCAGGCGCATGCTTAGCTACACTTTCCCACTCCTGATAATGGGTCTGGCAGGGCAATTGAACCAGTGTGCGTCGCAAATAATATTCCCTTACGTTTACGACGGCACTGCCGAAGAGGCACGAACACAGCTCGGAATATACGGCGCATGTATCAAAATAGCCATGATAATGGTCATGATTACGCAGGCATTCCGCTACGCCTACGAGCCGTTTGTATTCGGAAAGTCGAAAGACAGGGACAATAAGGACACCTACGCCAAGGCTATGAAGTTCTACATCATATTCACTTTGCTGGCATTTCTCACCGTCATGGGCTACATGGACGTGCTCCGCCATGTGGTGGGGCGCAGCTATTGGGACGGACTGGAGATTGTTCCAATCGTGATGGCGGCTGAAATAATGTTCGGAATCTTCTTTAATCTGAGCTTTTGGTATAAGCTTACCGACCGCACGATATGGGGAGCGTACTTCTCCGGCGTGGGTGCTGTGGTGCTAATTGCCATGAACATTCTGCTCATACCAACCTTCAGCTACTGGGCTTGTGCCTGGGCAGGTTTCGTTTCGTATGCCGCGAGCATGGTCATAAGCTACTATTTCGGACAGAAATACTACCCTATCGCCTATCCGCTGCGCGACATTCTGTTCTACGTAGTGGTGGCACTGGTGCTGTTTGCAGCCATTACTGCCTCCAACAAATACTTCCCCTCGTTGCTTGCACTGGCTGGAAACACTGTAATAATACTTGTTTTTGTTGCCATTATCGTGAAACGCGACTTCCCTTTGAGCAAGCTTCCCATCGTAGGAAAACGGTTCAGAAAGTAAAAAACAACCAGAATATATTTACCATTTAGATAATTAATTATGAAAAAATCGACTTTGGTCCTTGCCGGTATGCTCGCCATGAGCACTGCTTCCAAGGCAGATGAAGGTATGTGGACGCTTTTCAATCTACCCGATGCCGTTTATACGCAGATGGTAGACTATGGTTTTTCGTTGCCTTGCGACATGCTTTACAACAACCCGAATGCCATTAGTAACTACGTAGTAAACTTCTCCGGCTTCTGTTCAGGCGTGGTCGTATCGCCCGATGGCTTGGTTTTCACCAACCACCACTGTGGCTTTGGTGCCATCAACGCCCACTCAACGGTGGAGCACGACTACATGCGCGACGGCTTCTACGCCAAGAACTTCGCCGAAGAACTGCCGAACGAGAACATGTTTGTTTCGTTCATGCGTGCCCAAGACGACATTACGGGGCGCATTGCTCCCCTTATTGCAAACAAGTCGCTGAAGGAACAGGGCACGATTATCGACTCTGTGGAGAACGTTCTGAACGATTCCATCAAGAAAATCGACAAGACTTTGCACATCGAAGTGGCTCCGTTCTACGAAGGAAACAAGTATTACGCCACCACTTATCAGGACTTTACCGACGTGCGCCTTGTATTTACAGTGCCTAAGAGTATGGGTAAGTTCGGCGGAGACACCGACAACTGGATGTGGCCGCGCCAGACTTGCGACTTCTCAGTGTTCCGAATATACGCCGATCCCAAGACTAACGGACCTGCTCCCTACTCTAAGGACAACGTGCCGTACCACCCCGAGCACTTCGCACCCGTCAGTTTGCAAGGCTATAAGGACAAAGACTTCGCCATGACCATCGGTTATCCGGGCAGCACCAACCGCTACCTCTCTTCGTATGGCATTCGGCAACGTCGCGACATAGAGAATACAGCACGCATAGAGAGCCGCGACATCAAGCTCGCTATTATGAAAAAGTACATGGATGCCGACCAAAAAGTGCGCATTCAGTACGAGTCTAAGTATGCTGGTTCTGCCAACTACTGGAAAAATTCAATGGGTATGAACAAGTGTATCGACTCCATCGGGCTTATCAGACAGAAGGCTGAATACGAAGGAAAGATAAGAAACTGGTTGGCAAAGCAGCCTAAAAAGGACGCTTCAATAGATGTAGACTTCAACAAATTGGAGCAACTCTATGCGCAAAACCGTCCTCTCATTCAGGTAACAAGCTATTGGGTAGAGTCGTTCTGGAAGACTACGGAGTTCTTTACACGTGCTACAAACGTTGGAACAAACATGCCTTTGAAAGGCTCGGCAGCCAATCCGAAGGCTCAATACGTAGAGTTTGCTGATAACAGCAACGATTGGAACTACGCATTAGACAAGGAACTGACTGCCGCAATGCTGGAAAACTATGCCAAGATGGTGCCTGCCGAATACCACCCGGCATTCTTCCAAACTGTAACAAAGAAGTTTGGAGGCAACTTCTACAAATATACCGACTGGCTTTACAAGACAAGTAAATTGCTGAAAAAGGGCGAGAAGTTCTATCCCAACGACCGTAAGAAGTTCCTGAAAGACCCTGGTGTAGTGGTAGGAGAAGAACTTATTAAGGCTTATAAAGATGTTCAGACCAAAGCACTACAGTTGTATGGAGAAATTAAGGCAGAGGAAAAGAAACTCACCGAAGCCAAAATCCAAATGGAAATGGACCTTCCACATTATAGCGATGCCAACTTCACGATGCGTCTAAGCTACGGTCAGGTAGGCGGTTATATGATTGGTGGCTTCAACAGCGGCTACTATACGACAGCCGAAAGCATTGTCAAGAAGTTTAAGCAAGCCGACAAGATTGCCGACTACAAGGCTGAACCAATCATGCTGAGCCTGCTTTCTTCTAACGATTTCGGCAAGTATGCCGACAAGACATCGGGCAAGATGCAGCTCTGTTTCCTTACGAACAACGACATTACAGGGGGCAATTCCGGTTCGCCGATGTTCAATGGAAAGGGCGAACTCATCGGTCTTGCATTCGACGGCAACTGGGACAGCCTCAGTTCCGACATCAACTTCGACCGTGAACTGGCTCGTTGCATCGGTGTAGACATTCGTTTTGTACTCTTCATGATGGACAAATGGGGACACGCCGACCGTCTGATTAAGGAAATAAACGCCAAATAAGCAAAGTCAAGACAACTATATGCAGGGCTTGAAAGCTCTGCATATAGTCAATGAGCATATACATTTAAACGAAGAAAGGTGTGGCAAACGAAAGTTCGTGCCACACCTTTTGTATTTCAACAGAGGCGAATGCGTGTCGCAAATGTCTCTATACGACAGCCTTAAAACTTATATGCCAAGCCCACACCAACTACCACCTGGTTGTAGTTGTCTATGATTTGATACTTCACTTCGGCATCTACGTTTACCTTATTTGTAAGCTCGTACTGAATGCCGGCACCGACATTGACTGCCAACCTTTCCTTCGTAGCCTTGATAGTCTCATGGTTTAACAGTTCGAGTTCAACGTTCCAGTTTGTGTAACCCAATCCCACGAGAGGATAAACCTTTGTCTTCGGGGCAATGTCGAACAGGTAATGGAGGTTCGCATTGATGTCCCACATAGACGTATAGTCTTTCTTAAAGAAGTAGTCTACGGAAGCTTCGCCTCTCAATCGGTCCGCAAGGAAGTACTGACCCTTTACTCCAATACCTGCATTTTTAATCTCTGACCCGTACGAAAGGTTTACACCTATCGCCTTTTCTCCCTTTTGTGCTGATGCTGAAATGCTCATGACGGCAGCACATACCAATACTAATAGTTTCTTCATTTTGTTGTTTGTTTATCTTGTTTTTGTGATACAGCCCATTTCATTCGCAGTTTCGACACAAAGAAAGCAGGTGAAACAAGTGGTGCTTCCTTGTTGTTGCAATGTACGAATGAGCTTCATGTTGTTTTTTTGCAAAGATAATTATAATTATTTAATATTGTATTAATTACATGAAAAAAGTGCTTTTTAGTGGTTGTTTTTCAGAAATTAATATACATTTTGGCTTAAATTAGACAGAAAAGAAACTGTGAACGGACGTTATGCCCGCTTCTCTTATGAGGCGACAGACGGATCTGTGCACGAGTGTTTCAGCTTTGTGCCTCCCATTCTTCCATTGCTTTCCGCCAGTCGGTGGCTTCTCCGCCGGCAATGGCTTCAGCATCTTGCCGAGCCTTGTCACGTTCCTTGTCGCGTGCTCGTTTCGCTTTCATGTCGGCAATGGTCTGTTCGTCGAGTATGGCAATGGCTCCACGACGTATTGCTTCGTGCAATTCTTCTTCTCCGAAAGCCTTTCCCGGCTGATTGAAATCGGAGATGTTAAACTCGTAATTTACCCGTAAATCGTGGCGCACCAGCTTCTGGCGATATCTATTCCCTGCATTTTTTAGCCGCAGAAGTTTTGCTATCGCCTTTATTTCGCTTTCCGAAAACTTGTTTCTTCCCATTCAATTATTGTTCAAAAACACCTCTAAAAAATAACGATGCCTTATATTTTCTAACCTATTAAACTGCAAATATACCATATTTTCTGTACAACTCCAAATATCGACTGTGCTTTTTCCTGTCTGTTGCGCAGCGATTATCTGCGTGAAAGGCAGACTTTTCAAAATTTAATCCATACCTTTGCAGCATTGAAACAACTACTATGGTTAAACAAAAATATACTTTTAAGACATGGAAATTATAACCCCGGCACAGTACAAGACTACCAATTGGAAGGGAGGGACTACACGACAGATATTTATTTGTCCTGCCGATGGCGACCTATCCGCCCGTCGTTTCGACCTGCGCATATCGTCTGCCATCATAGAACAGACCGAAAGCAACTTCTCCGACTTCTCCAGCTTTACACGATACATACTTCCTTTGGAGGGCGAAATAACATTGTTGAGAGACGGACGACGCATTTCGCTTTCGCACAACGAGTTGTACAGGTTTGAAGGCGACGAGTCCATAAGTTCCGAAAACACGCCGGGGGCGATAGATTTCAACATTATAGTGCGCCACGGAATTGGCATCGACGTTGCCATTATGCAAGATGTGCAGCTGACCGACGACAGGGAAACGGTGGTATTTGCACTCGACGACATCACAATAGACGGACAACATATTGATAAATACAGCACTGCAATTGTCAGTCAATCGTTCTTTTTGGAAGGGCGTGCTGCCATTGCAAGGTTCAGATAGGTTTGATGTTCCGTACAAAAGGTCTGGCAATTTGTGCCCCAACATTAAGCAACATTTAGCAATACTTTCTCTCTGCCTTCCTGGCAACACCGTCGGGAGTTCTTGAAACAGGCTCTTTTGCAATGCAAAACAGACCCTTTTACCATGTAAAAGAGCCTGTTTTGCGTTACGAAAACACATTGCAGCCATAACAAGTATTATATCAATGTGTTACAAGAATAACGCAACCGCTTTCTTACGGAACAATTTCTACAAAGCAACAATCCAAAATCGACCGTCAGAGTCTGCCCAGATTGGGAGTAAAAAGCCGATTTTGGTTTTGTATTTGCCATTAAAATGATATTCGGCAACTACTGTTCCTTGCTTAGCGCAAATAAGAAAGAAGATTGAAAACCGTTATTGCAATGGTTCCAAGAGCAAGGAATTTGAAAGTGAAATTAGTGAATTTGGTATTGGTCAATGCAAAGAAGTGGGCAATAAGGGGTGCCGTCGATGCGATGATGATGCCAAGAAGGGCATCGAAATGTTGCGGTTGCAGACATAGAAAAATAATGGAAAGCGTATTCATTTGAATGAAAAAGCTGTAAAGCATACGGGTGCGGATGCTGTCGGAATGCCTCTTATGCAGATAGTGAACAGTTCCGATGAGAGCACAAAGCAGTATCCATGCACCCGTAATGAACTGATTTGCAGAAAGCAGCCAATAGTTTGCAATGCTGCCAAAGGCAAATAGCTCACCGAAATGGCGCGATACTGTCTGCCATTCGCCTTGATAAAGTATGATGCCGAGTGCCACAAGATTTGGCAAAATCAGTCCGAAAATCGACGAAACATAGTTGCGGAAGCTTGTTGCCTGGAGGCGTGTATGCATTAATATCCAGACAACGGGGACATAATAGAGAACCTGCACCCAGACGATACTGCTAAGTCCGAGACAAAGAAAGGCGTAAAACACCCACCCTTGCGACCGTCTGTCTTGATAACAACGAAACAAACAAGTGTAAGAACCCACGATACAAAGTGCCACACTGGCTGCACGCATAGACACAAACAGGAAGGTTGCCATGGTGGTGAGTGCCATATAACAACACGACACCATACGACTGAAGATGCGTATGAGTGCATTCGTGTTGTTAAGTTCCATCATAAGAAAGGTGGAAAAGAGCATGCAAAGCAACGGAACAATAGCCAGCGAGTCGTTGATACAGACGATGACCCATACCGAAAGAGCCATGATGGTTGTCGCGGCAACCGTCCATCGGCTTTCGGAAATCCTGTTCTGCAGTCGTTTGCGCCTTATACTCATTCCTTTCCAAGCACGATTTTATAGGTCGCAACCAATATCCTTGCGGAAGTATTTGCCTGTAAACTCTATTTTTTCTGCTTCTGTGAAGCTCTTGAACAAGGCGTCGTCTTTGGTCGGACCGTATGAGGCGACTGTCAAGACCCTGCCTCCATTGGTAACAAGTTGCCCATCTTTCATTGTTGTACCATTGTGGAAGAGCACCGAAAACTCTGAACAATCGTAGTTGCTGATGGGGTATCCCTTTGTATAAGCACCTGGATAGCCACCGCTAACCAGCACAATGCTCACCACGGAACGGGCGTCCGTTTCTATTTCACAATGGTCGAGCGCACCGTTTGCAACCCCTTCGAACAAGTCTACAATGTCTGTCTTCAGGCGCAACATGACGCTTTCGGTTTCAGGGTCGCCCATTCGGCAATTGTATTCAATCACCATTGGGTCGCCATCTACGTTGATTAAACCGAAGAAAATAAAGCCTTTATAGTCTATTCCCTCTGCTTTCAGTCCTTCTACCGTTGGTTTTATAATGCGATTTTCTACTTTTTGCATCCATTCGGCAGTTGCAAAGGGCACCGGAGAGACACTTCCCATGCCGCCAGTGTTAAGTCCTGTGTCGCCCTCACCGATGCGTTTGTAGTCTTTTGCCTCCGGAAGTATCTTGTAATTCGTGCCATCTGTAAGTATGAACACCGAACATTCGATGCCTGACAGGAACTCTTCGATGACGACTTTTCCTGACGCAATGCCGAACATACCCCCGAGCATCTGCCTTAATTCGTGCTTTGCCTTGTCCAAGGTAGGCACTATCAGCACGCCTTTGCCTGCCGCCAAGCCATCGGCTTTGAGCACATAAGGAGGCTTTAAGGTATCAAGGAACTTCAATCCAGCCTCTATCGTGGTGCTGTCGAAGGTGGCGTAGGCTGCCGTAGGAATGGAATGGCGCTGCATGAAGCCCTTTGCAAAGTCCTTACTGCCTTCGAGCACGGCACCAGACTTAGACGGACCGATAACAGGAATGTGGCTTGTGCGTGCGTCTTGCCTGAAATCGTCGTATATTCCGCCCACCAATGGGTCTTCAGGACCTACCACTACCATGTCGATAGCGTTGTCTGCAGCAAAGGTTTTAAGCTTTTCGAACTCGTTTACACCTATCGCAACGTTCTCGCCACAAGCTTCTGTGCCTGCGTTACCCGGCGCAATGAATAGCTTTCCGCACTTTTTGCTTTGTGCAATCTTCCATGCCAAAGCGTGCTCGCGACCGCCACTGCCCAACAATAATATCCTCATAAGCGCCTGTCCTCCTTTATTCTGTAATGTCTTTCTTACTGTTTCGTGTTCTGTCTGTCTGATGATTTACTTCAGATAGTCTTCGAAATATTGTGTAATTCTTTCGTGCAAGTGAACACTTTGATGTCCTCTCATGTTGTGAGGCTCACCCGGATACACAAAGAAATCGGGCTGAGTGCCTGCCGCAATGCACGCCTTAATGAACGTGAGACAGTGTTGTGGCAAGACTACAGGGTCGTTTAAACCAGTAATAATCTGCAGTTTACCCTTCAATTCTTTTGCCTTTGGCAAGAGCGAAGTCTTTGCATAGCCTTCCGGATTGGTTTCCGGTGTGTCCATATAGCGTTCTCCGTACATGGCTTCGTACCACTTCCAGTCGATAACAGGACCTCCGGCAACGCCCACTTTGAAGGTTTCGGGATAGTTTGTAATGAGCGAAATCGTCATGAAACCACCGAACGACCAGCCATGAACGCCTATGCGGTCGGCATCAACAAAGGGCAATGTCTTCAGATACTTGACTCCTTGCATCTGGTCGCGCATCTCTACCTGACCGAGTTGGCGGAAAGTGGCTTGCTCGAACGCCTTTCCACGATTTTCACTTCCACGATTGTCGATGATGAAAAGCAAGTATCCTTTCTGCGCCATGTAGGTTTCCCAAGAGCGAGAACCGTAATGCCAGCTCGCATCAACGTTGTGGGCGTGTGGTCCTCCATATACATACACCACGGTAGGATACTTCTTCGATGGGTCGAAACCTACAGGCTTAACCATTCGCCAGTACAAATCGGTGGTGCCATCGTCGGCTTTCAGCGAGCCGGAACTATACTCCGGAACACTGTAACCCGCCCATGGGTCTTTCGCAGTAAGCCAGTTCTTTATAGCTGGACGCTTGGTTCCGATGGTTATTATGTCTATTTTGCGAGGCACAGCAGGCTCTGTATAGTTGTCTACAAGGTACTTTCCACCATCGCTAAGCGTTGCGTAGTGGTAGCCTTTGCCATTATCCAAGAGGGTGCGAGTACCATTCTCAACGTTCACTGCCCATGTATTGCGCTGTATGGGGCTGCATTCGTTAGACACATAGACGATGGATTTCGCCTTGTTGTTAAAGCCTAATACGTCCATAACCACCCAATTGCCCTTTGTTATCTGTTTTATTCGCTTGCCGTCTTTATTGAATAAGTAGAGATGAGCGTAGCCATCTTTCTGCGAAAGCATAACAAACTGGTTGGCATTCCATGGCAAAAAGAGGATAGGATGGGTTGGTTCGACGTACTTGGCGTCGGTTTCGCGATACAATTCGGCTATTTGCTTGCCGCTTTCAGCATTGTATGACACCAGACGACAGTCGTTCTGGTCGCGGTTTAGTTCGAACATGTAAATGGTTTTGCTGTCCGGGCTCCACTGAATGTTGGTGAAATAGCGGTCAGTAGGGTCGCCTGCATCGAGGAAAATGGTTTTCTTGGTATTAATGTCGTACACTCCTACGGTTACGTTGTGGGTCTTCTCGCCTGCCATGGGGTATTTCGTGGGTTCCGGAGTAGCTATGCGCGACTCGCCTTTTGCGGGTTTCCAGTCTACTTCCGGTATGTGAACGAGCGGATAATCGGTTACCATGCTTTGATCCATGCGGTAGAATGCCAGGCGATTTCCCGACGGACTCCAGAACAAACCGCCCTTAATGCCAAACTCGTTGCGGTGTACGGCTTCTCCATACACTATGTTTCGCGAACCATCGGTAGTAAGCTGGTTGATGTTTCCGGCTTTATCGCAAACAAACAACTGGTCTTTCAGTACGTAAGCCATAGCCCCCGACACCTTATTATATGCTTGAACCTGTGTGCCAGGCACTATTTCGATGGCGTCTTCAATCCATTTGGTCTTGAAATTGACGGTTAAAAGTTCTTTTCCAGTAGCTATTTGAACCAATGGTTGGTTGGCAGATGGAAAAGAAACTTGGTACAACGAGCGTACTGTTCTGTCGATATTACTTTTTGAAGGTATGTTATTTATGTCGTCGAGCGTGAATAATGTAGTCTCTTTCAGTGTGTTTGGGTTTACAATAGTGCACTTGTCCTTGTCTAAATGCACAATCTGGTCGCCCCACCACGTGGTGTAGCGGTTTTCTGCCCGCATGTTCTGAAAGTTTTTACCGCCGAAGTTGAGGTCTTCGAGTGTGAATTTTTTCTGTGCCATAACGTTGTCTGGCAATGCAATACCCATGGTTGCGATTGCCAATCCTGCACTTACAATTAGGTTTTTAGTCTTCATTTGGATTATATTTGTCTTTTTTACGGAACTTGCCGCCTTTGTTTCCTTTGTCGAATCGCTTGGCATCGAACTTCTTTTTGCCACGGAACGAGTTTCTGTCATCGTCGAACCGGTCATCGTTCCGGAAGTTTTTGCGTCCGCCACGCCTACCATATTCAGACCTCTTTCCGCCTATAGAGACGTTGTGTTCGAAGCTGTGGAAAGTGAAAGAACGTATATCTCCCTCTTCGTTTTCCTCGGTTTCTTCGAGGCGTTTCTTAAATTCGCGGTTCTTTTTGAAGCGATGCTTCTGTGCCATTTCGAGCTTTTCGTCCTCCGTCTTTACGATTCCGCCCTCTGCACGGAAGTTGTTCAGCTTACCATCAAACATCTGATAGCGACGGAATTCGCATTCTAACGACCCATTATATACTGGTATTTTGATGCTCGGTTTCAGCCCTATTTCACGGAAACATTCCTCCCGATACGACAGAATCCAAGCTTCGTTGCCAACGAACTGGTGCTTTAAGCGTTCGCCAATCATCTTGTATGTGCCTAAAAGATTGGGGGTCGAGATGCGTTCTCCGTATGGCGGATTCATCACAATGATGCTCTTTTGGGCTGGCTGGGTAAAGTTTTTAAAGTCTTTGTGCTCTATTGTTATATCTTTAGAGAGCCCTGCTGCCGCTACGTTTATCTTTGCAGTGTTCACTGCTTTCATCTCTATGTCGTAGCCATAGATATGGTGCTCGAACTCGCGCTCCTGCGAATCGTCGTTGTATATCATGTCGAAGAGGTCCTTATCGAAGTCTGCCCACTTCTCGAAGGCGTATTCTTTGCGGAACACGCCCGGCGATATGTTGCGTGCTATGAGGGCTGCCTCGATGGGCAAGGTGCCTGAACCGCACATTGGATCGATGAAATCGGTCTCACCTTTCCAGCCTGTCAACAAAATCATACCTGCCGCAAGTACTTCGTTCAGGGGTGCTTCCACATTTTCCTGGCGATATCCCCGACGGTGCAAAGACTCTCCACTGGAGTCGAGCGACAGGGTTGCCTTGTCTTCAGCAACGTGTATATTCAGCCTGATATCCGGGTTACTGACCGATATATTCGGTCTGACGCCTGTGTTTTCGCGGAACTGATCCACGATAGCATCTTTTACTTTATAGGTTACAAAGCGCGAGTTCTTGAACTCTTCGGAGTACACCACCGAGTCAACCGAGAATGTCTTGCCTTTCAAGATGTACTTGCTCCAATCTATTTTCTTCACTTCTTCGTACATGTCTTCGGCACTCGTAGCCCTGAAATGGGCGATTGGCTTGAGTACTCTTATGGCTGTGTGCAGCTGGAAGTTGGCGCGGTACATTGTTTCTTTATTTCCAGTGAACGACACCATGCGTCGTCCTATCTGCACGTTGTTGGCACCCAGCTGGGTGAGCTCCTGCGCCAAGACCTCCTCTAACCCCATAAAGGTCTTGGCAATGAGTTCAAAATCTTCCATTAATCTGTCTGTTAAAGCTTTTATCTGCCTACATTCCAGTGTACGTTGCGGACTGTCCGGCAAGATGTCATTTCTTGTTTATGATGTTATTTTTTCTGCTTTTTCAAAATATTCTTACGGTCATTACGTGGCTGCATCTGCCCTTTTACGCCGGCAGAAAGGTTGTAACGACTTTGCAAAGATAATGATTTTCAACGAAAAAACAAGTAAGTTGTATAAAAATATGATGGCAGCAACAGACTTTTTCAGAACAAAATTCCCCATCATCGCACTGATGATGGGGTTTGTGCCTTTTTATATTGAAGTGTATCGGCAAGTTTCAGGTGTCTTGAGACAAACGGCTTTGCTGATTATCAGTCTTGTTTCTACACCTTATTATATTAGCCAAGATACTTCATCAATACTCGTACGTTGCCGCTCAATCGTATTTTTTCGATTGCCTTTTCCCGAATCTGGCGTACACGTTCGCGTGTAAGCTGCATCTCCGTGCCTATTTCTTCCAGACCTTTTTCCTGGCAACCGATACCGAAACATTCGATTACGATTTTGCGTTCACGATCCTTCAACGTGTTCTGCAGCACCGATTTAAGATCGTCTGACATCGATTCGAAGTCTACACCACGGTCTGTTCGCGAATCATCTCCCGACGCCAACATGTCGCTCATGGAGTTATCGTCGTCGTCGCTAAACGGTGCGTCGATGCTCATGTGGTGGTTATCGGCGTTCTGACTCTGGTGAATGCGTGCCTCATCAATGCCGGTCAGCTCGGCCAACTCGTGGATTGACGGCCGGCGGTTGTGTTTTTGAATAAACTCGTTGGTTACCTGGTTTATCTTTGATATGGCTCCCACCTGGTTCAAGGGCAGGCGCACAATGCGACTTTGCTCTGCAATGGCTTGCAGAATGCTCTGTCTGATCCACCAAACTGCATATGAGATAAACTTAAATCCGCGTGTCTCGTCGAACTTTTCGGCTGCCTTTACAAGACCAATGTTGCCTTCGTCTATAAGGTCGGTGAGCGAAAGACCTTGATGCTGGTATTGTTTAGCAACGGAAACCACAAAGCGCAGGTTTGCCTTTATGAGCTTCTCTTTTGCTCGTTCGCCTTTTTTGCCGCCTTTATGAATCTCTTGAGCAAGCTCAATTTCCTCATCAACGGTAATCATTGGTTCACGTCCGATCTCCACCAAGTACTTGTCGAGTGCTTCGCTGGAACGGTTGGTAATACTTTTTGAAATCTTAAGTTGTCTCATTAGATAGAATATACCTAAATATTAAATATGGTGTTAAGTTACGTCAGGATAGACGTAATTTTGTACAAAGTTACTAAATATTTATCGAACTACAAAATTTTGGACTATAATATATTTTTTATTAACATCTCGCACCTCGTTTCTTCATCTGTTCTGTGGTATTTCCTTGCAAATGGTATGCCAAAGGTTATGTCTTGTCAGTCTTATTTTAGTCAGATTGCTTGTTTGGTTTAGACTTTGTAAAGAGTTTTCCCCGAAAGCAGACATGCGTCTATCTTTCGGGGAAATCTGTTGTGTTACAGCTACAAACATTTGTTTGCAGCTACCAATTCCTATCGAAACCAAGCTGATGCTTTGTTCTTTTGCCGTCAGTTTCTTAGCGTTTCTTCTGTGCCTTTTTGGCAGCTTCCTTTGCTTCGCACTTTACCTTAGCGTTATGCATAGCATTCTTGCAGTCCTTCTCGGCTCTCTGGCAGACGTTCTTTGTTTTGCAACAGGTCTTCTTTGCAGCCTTTTCCACTTTCGCTCCGTCGCACTTTACGGCTTTGCACGCTTTCTTAGCATCGCACTTCATTGCGCAACCTGCCCTATGTGCAGTCTTCTTTACTTTCGCTTCGTCGCACCTAAAGTCTCCTTCCATCTTCTTTCCAACAGTGCAAATCTTAGCCTTTGCAGTCGGAGTTTTCTTACAGGTGTTTGTGGTCTGAGCCTGTACTGTTGTCGCGCTTAGCGCCATTACCGCAATCAACGATAATGCAATTTTACGTATTTCCATTCTTTTTCTCTTATGAATTAAACAAAAATGTTATCCAAAACTGATATTAAGCAGTTATTGTTATCCACTTAAACCAATCTTATATCTCTGCAAATATACCCAGATTTAATTAGTTTTCCAAATGTATTGAACTTCCTTTATTTGTTTTTAACAGTTTTATAGAGGTCTTCCTGCCCTGTCTTGCCGTCAGCGTTCCGTGCCATCAACACCTTATTCTATATAGGACTGTGAACGACAGGAGTGTTTCTGCATTGCGAAAGAGCCTGTTTTACGATGCAAAACAGGCTCTTTTGCCGTGCAAAACAATGGGTTTTGAAATGCCAGAGCATAGCGATTGATTGATTGCTGTCCGATAAAACATCAAAATTACATAAACACCTATCAACCAATACAGTTGCCGAAACCATTGCAGATAAGCCGCAGCCTACTGATAGCCAATGGGTACAAGTTTCATTTCAAAACATTGCGAAATACAGGAAAGTGCCCTTTCAGCAAGCAAACTATCCTCTTCCATCTCTGGAAAAGGTGGCGAGTGGGGTCTCCGTCCACCTCGCAGGCAGTGCCGGAGCAGTCCGTTCCGTCAGTCATTCCTGACCACGACGATGCGCGAAAGCCCAAAGAGATTGCACGAATAACTCTTCACTACGTTCCAGTCGAGGTTCTCCACATAGGTCTGATAAGAGAATTTGGATTGAAATCCTATCTTCGTGGCAAACGGACTGACTATCTTTTCAAACACAGCCCACGGGGAGCGGACGCCCGAAAAGTGGTTGGCGATGATGATGAAACCGTCCTTTTTGCAGACGCGCCTCACCTCGTTGATAAGCTTAAAGGGGTCAGGGGTAACTGAATAGGTGTAGGGCAGCGTAACGCAGGTAAAGTGATTATCGGGAAACGGCAGCTGCTCGCCATTTACCTGCATCAGCGACACGGTGGCAGTGCAGTCTCTGTCCACTTTCTCTTGGGCTTTGTCGAGCATCTCCTTGGAGATATCTATGCCTGTAACTGCTACGTCCTGCGGATACATCGGCAGCATAAGCCCGGTTCCTACGCCCACTTCGAGCACGTCTTTGGTGTCAATTGCCTTCATTTCCTTGACGATTGCCCGACGCCCTTGCTGGAATACGCTACCGAAAAGCAGGTCGTAGAGCGGTGCGTAGCGTTTGTAACATTTGATGATTTTCGACTCGTTGGTGTAGTTCTCGGCTGATGTGGCAGTGCCTGGCTTTTTCATACGCTTTGTTAATGTTCTGTTATAAGTTAGGAAAATAGTCATTCAATGCGTGTGGGAAACAGCAGAGAAGTGCCGTGTATGCAGTCTTTCCTGCACTTCAATGCAACCTCTTATCTACCTTGTCGGGAGCTTCAGCCCTCTGTGCAGATAGCCCGTTCACGCCTTTCAATGCTACAAATGTAGGAAATATTTATGGAATTATCAACTTTTTTGTGATTTTTCTGCATTCTGTCGCATTTCAAGAGCAAGCGTACGGCAATCACATTGTTTATTAACAAGTTACACTTTGGATGCTGTTGTGCCTATGTGAAGTTCCCCCTTTACAGTTATCGGTTGGACGAAGAACTATGCATAGGAGTGCATACCGCCCAGAATGTAGTTCACGCCAAAGTATGTCATCAGTATGCTAAGGAATGCCAGGAACATGAAAAGGTGGTATTTGTCTGGCTTTCGGAACTGTGGCAGACTGTAAGAATGTAACGGTATGGCATAAATCATGAAGGTAATGAGCGCCCATGTCTCCTTTGGGTCCCACCCCCAGTAGTTGCCCCAGCTGATGTTTGCCCAGATGGCACCGATGAAAATGCCCAGTCCGAGCGTGGTGATGGCAGGATATAAGAAGATTTGAGATAGGGTTGTGAGCTGCGAATTTATCTGAACGATGTTCGCCTTGGTGCTTCGTCGGGTGCAGAAATACGCCACTGCACAGACAAAAGTGAGCGAAAGCAGTGCATAAGACACCATGATGATGCTGACGTGTATGCTCAGCAGCGGACTGTTGAGCACGGGCATGCGGGGCGTTATGCCGGGATCCATTTCGCCAAGATGGCTCACAAGGAGCATAAAGCCACTGGCAAGCAGTCCGAAAGTGGTCATAATCTGTAGCTTACGTGTGGTTGCAATCGACACAATCATAATAAGCCACGACAGCAGAAGCATTGTTTCGTAGCCGTTGGCAAGGGGTATGGTTCCGTTTATTATCCACCGCAACGCCAGCGTAAAGGTGAGAACGCACCACGACAGCCCCATGAGCCACGTGAAAAGGGCATATCTACGAGGACGGGCAAGAAAGAATATGGAGAGCAAGCCGAGCGTAAGATTGACGATGAAAAGCACCGTTGCAAACTGAAAACTATTGTATATGCGTTCGGCACCTATTTCTGTACGGCTCGGGACGGTAGATCCGCCATAGCGATATTGGTATTTTCGCAACTTAAAAATAAGGTCGTTGAGCATGCCAACCTTGTCTTGCACAGCCAGTTGCCCCGCTAAAGAGAGAATGGAGCGTATGTATTGCTGTTGAGCCGCAGGCATGGAACGAGGCAGCTTGTCGGTAGGTGCGAACCAATCTACACTGCCGTTGGGGGCTGTGTAGGGGAATATCTTTAGCGTTTCGCCCTGTATCAGGTTCATCAGAAGCATCATTTTGTCGTCGGTATCGAGTATCTGCTTCGCTATTTCGTCTTGTTCGCCCTGCGCATCTTGCAAGTATGGACCAAGAATATAGCCTTGCTGTGCAAACAAACTGATGGGTGCAATGTATTCGTTCAGGCGCAATTTGGTTCGCAGTTCGCTCCCTTTGATTCGCAAAATGGGTTCGCGCATCCATTCCTGACGCCAGAACAGAAAGCCAGTAAGCACCTGACAGGGAGTGAATTTCTTATAACTTGCTTTGCCATAGAGCTTTTTGGTGAAGTCGATGGCGTAGGTCTCCACCGGACAAATGCGCCCGTTGTACACTATAAGCACCTTTCCGAACTCGTCGGCTGCGGCTTTTGGCAGTGCCGTCTGTGCCTTTGCAGCAGTGCCAACCAATAAAAGCAACAGCGAGACGGTGCCTTTTACGGCATTGGTGCGGAGCAAATGGCGGAAGTTTCCCTTGGGTTCGGTGAGCATTGCCACCAAAGAGAAGAACAGAAGGGCATAGCCCGTATAGGTAACGGGTATGCCGTAAGGGTCGGAATTGACGGAAAGGTAGGAGCCTTTCATGTCATCATCGTAACTGCTTTGGCAGAGACGAACCCCATAGCCGGTGTATATGTTGTTCATGGATATATTGTGTTGAGACTTGCTTTCGTCCTTGCTGACGGTTACATTCGATGCGTAGTCCATGGCAGCCATATTGCCTGCATGGTAAGAAACACTGAATTTGTTGAGCAAAAGCGTGAAAGGAAGCTCCCCGTTTCCGCCTTCCAGGTTTGTGTAAGTGGTTGTTGCCCTGCCTTGTCGAAGGTGTATTGTTCCTCGTTTTGCCGTTAAATGGGTAAGCAAGGCACCTGCTAAAATAACGACAAACGACAGGTGCAAGAGCACAATAATGGGGCGGCGGACCTTTTGTTTTACGAAGTAGACAATGCCTAACGCCGTGCCTACAGCCCACAAAAGGCTGAACCACCATGCTCCGAAGATGTTATTCGATACGTAATCCAAGCCCGTGTATTTCCCAATAACGGTTGCAACCGCCATCACAACAATAATGAGTACGTAGATTTTTTGGAGTGTTTTCTTTATTTGCATGTGCTAAAAGATAAAGAAGAAGATGGAAATCGCTTTTCAGGACACCATCTTCCTCTCGTCATTTATGATCGAATCCAATGTTTGTTAGATAGAGCGTATGAACTTGACCACGGCATCTCTGTCGGCTTTTGGCAAGTTATAGAACTTGAAGGCAGCCTTGTATGCCTGGCTGTTCTTGCTGTATGCATGCCACATGATGGCTTCTATCTCGTTGCGGGCGCGTGCATCGTGCAGACGGTCTTCGGCTCCTGAATTGAGAAGAGATAGTCCTCGTCCCCACAAAGGCGTTGTCCGGCACCACGAACCGTGTATATCGTTCTTCATATCGAGCTTGTGCTGAATGAAGTCGGAATATGGATAGATGGTCTGATGAGCATATTTAGGCAGCTGTTTTGTGCCCAATATCTTGGAAGAACCGTGGTTGTCGGCACCTGTTGTCCACGAAGGACGGTGGCAGTGGGCACAGCCCAACTCACCCGTAAACAGTTCCTTACCACGCTGGACAGCCTTGTCGTTGAGGTTTCGGGCACGTGGAACGGCTATACCTCTGTGCCAAACCATGAACGCATGGTAGGCATCGTCGCTCATTTCGGGCTTGAAGTTGAAGTAAGGATTGTTGTAAAGGTCTACATTATCGCCCGGAGAGAGCAGGTAAGCCACTGCCTTTTTAATGCCTTCGCGCGTACCATCATTGTAGTAAGGGTGCACATACGATGATGGGTTGGCACCATGTTGCTGTATGTAGTCGATTACATTGCTGTTCTCCGACATGGCTTTTGCCCACGCTTCGGTAGAGCAAATGTGCTTGATATCAGAGCGGAGCACGTTCAATTCGTCCCATAATGCAACGTCGTTTTCCAGGCAACCATCGAGCAAATCGTAGTTGAAGCGCTTTAAGAACTTGTTTCCGAAAGCATCTTCTGCCCATGCATCAGCTTTCAAAGTCTTGGTTGCATTGTCCCAGAACTCGGGATTAAGCTCCGCAAATTTTCCCTCTTGCTTGTATTGGGCAGCCAAATCTTCGTTCGAAATGGCATCTATCAGACCGAGTCCCTGGAAGTTGCACGATGCAATAAGGCGCACTTCGTAGCCACTTGGCTTAGGATCGGTGTTGAAAGCAGTCTTTGGAATGGTTACAGAAGGATAGCGGAGACTGAACTTTTCGCCGTCGGGGAACTGCATGGGCAGTCCGCTTGGCATGGCAGCAACGTCGTGCCAGGTGATGTTAATCTGCTTTGGATCGACCGGTGGGAGGAACGGCTCCACTGCCTGAAGCATTGTAAAGGTGGTTAATTGGTCTATCGGCGTACCGTTATTGCTGCCTGGTGCGTCTGGATAGTACACTGAAACGATGTAGCCATTGCCCTTTACAGGCTCCATGTTGCTGCGACTGTGCCCGTGTGCATAGCCTCCGGAGTGGCAATATTCGCACGAACGGCGCGAAGCAATGGGTCCCCAGCCTTTGTATGGAGGCGTGCTTAGCGTGTATTTTGCACTCGCCATGAGGTCGCCTTGGTTGAAAAGGTCAGCCAATCCTTGCTGATCCACAGCGGGAGTATTGTCTTCGTAGCAGCTGGAAGAAACGTTTTCGGTTGTCCCGAGCTTGCCTCCCGGATACCATTCGTCCGCTTTAAAGTTGCCAACTGCTTGCCCTACGTATTGTGCTTCAGGCTCTTGTGGCTGGTCGGGACCGGGCGGCGTAACGTCGTCCGAGCACGCAACAAGCGAGCTTAGAGCCGTTGCAGCAAGCAGATAGCCAAGATAATTGTTGTGTTTCATAATGCTTTATTGAATTAATATACGTCTGAAAACGTAGCCTTGCCATAGGACAAGACTACGCTTTTAATATCTTTGGCAGGTGAATTCAACTTATTTGCTTATTTATCAGCCTGTTGGTTAATCCATGTTGCAGCCTCGCTGAGTGCGTCGTTGAGTGCACTTACCTTGTCAATACAGTTCTTAACTTGTGCTGCTCCAGGGTTATCGATGAAGGCTACACCACTCTTCTTTGCAGCTTCCAATGCGCCAATTGCCTCGTTGAGAGCATTGTCTAAGTCGTTGTATTTTGGATAATTGTACTTCTTTAAGAAGCTCATGATAGAGTTGTCTACAGGAGTTGAAATGATCTCTGTGCCACGAACACCATACAAAGAGTTCTTGATAGAGTAGATGTTATCCTGATAGTCTTGGAACGAACGCTTGCTGTAAGGAGACTCTATGTAGTTTGCAGCATCTTCAGATGTACCTGTTCCGGTTGCGACACGGTATGCCTGACCAAGTTTTTGGGTAGCTACTTCTTCGCAAATATTAGAACAACCGCCTACGAAAACGTTCTGTAATGCTTCGTGCCATGTTGGGAACCAGCCTTGTTCGGTGGTTGTATATCTCAGGTAATCGCGGTATGGAAGCTTCTTAGGTGATAGTCCTTGGTGGCGTGTACCATTGATAACCCACATTGCATCTGCCAATTGTTTTTGGTGAGAAAGAGGTGTTGATATTCCTAACCAGCCGTATTCCAATAGATAAGTCATATTGCGAAGGTCGCCAGACACGGCAGCTGCAAAGGCTGCTTCGTCTATGGTCTTAACCGATGTAAGTCCCGTCTCGGTTTCCTTTTCTGCATTAAAGGCTGCTATTGTACGGTTCTGACCATTGCGGAAGAGTACAAATTCCAATCCGTGGAAGCCAAGTACTGAGTCGAATTTACCATTATTGTCGTACACATACTTCGTTGGGTTCTCGCCATTGATGCCTGCAATGACCGCAGCATCGTTCAAAGCCTGCGACAACTGGCTGTGGTCGAGTGGCCAAGAGTCTATGTGTGGGTCTATTTCATTGTCGGTAGCGGCACCGTAAAGGAATGCTTCGCTCTGCTCCCAGTCGCGTCTTGCATTTTTGAAAGCGTCGCAGGCAACATCTATATCGCCTTGTGTAAGTTTGCCAGCCTTACGTTTTTGATAAAGGTTCTGGCAGGCCTGGTAGAGAATATCAGCCTTGCCTGCCAAGTCTGCATAGGTTGGTCTAACAACCGTTTCGAGATAGTTGGCTATTACTTTACCCATTTCTGTCTTCCGGGCATTTGCGCTACTGGTTTTCTCTGCCTGGTTTAACTCGGTCTGTTGTTCTTCTGTTACAAGTGGACTTGGTGTTACATCGTCGCTGCTGCTGCATGAAACGAAACCCGTTGAGAGTGTTCCTGCCAGCAAAAGCATTGCTAATTTTGTTACTTTTTTCATTGTTATCTGAATTTAAAACTTATTGTTTATGACTTATTTTGATGAATTGTTATCCCTATTTTTCTACAAACGGTATCTTTACAGAGTTGCAAACGTGGGGTTTTTCTTATTATAGGAAGAAGCCTTCGTATGCTATTCCGATGTTGATGGCTGGCTCGTCGTTGTATCCTTTCTTCAGATTTCGATAATTATACTCCGCCTTTATGGCAATCTGTGGTATTGGATAGTAGTTTATACCAGCCGCAAAAATGGTCTTGTTGGTCCACTTCTTGGTTGCGCCATGTATGTAAGAGTCGTAATGTTCAATGTGTCCGAAGAGGTAAAGACGTTGGTTGTCGGCGCGCAGCCTGTCGAATTGTGAGAAGATATCGTAGCCAAATTCAAACATCATTGCCATTGCGTGGCTGCCAAAGTTCTTTCCGTTGCCCGATTCGTAGGGCTTGACGTATTGTGTGTTAGGGTATGCCAACTTGGAAATTTCGTTTGCATTGCTTACGTAACCGTAGTCAATGTTGCCTCGTGCTATCCAGTTGAAGCGATTGAAGGTAAAGTCCAGGCTGCCAAGATAAACGTTTCCTTTTATCTTTTTCTTTGCTCCCCGTTCGCTGTCGTGTGGTACGTTGTTGTGCATGGACTGTCCGGCGTATGCGCTGACACCTATGCGAAGTCCCGGGACAGAGTAGTTGTCGATACGTGCGAGTGCCCCATACTTGTTGGCAACCTCGAATTCGAACGGACTTGACGTGCCTTTCTGAATCCAATTGGCGCGGCTGAAGTGGTAAGCGTCCAATCCTGCGACGAACTGCGCCTCGTATCTGAAGTCGCCTTTACGCCCCCAGAACGAGATACCGGTCTGGTGCCACGTGCTTGGAAGTATGGTATTTTCGCCTTCCGGTCGGTACACGGTGAAGAAGTTCAGCGGTTCATGGTGTGCGTTTACCAGTCCGAAGGGCACTACAATATGTCCTGCCCTGATGTTGAATGCACTCCCGAATGATTTCTGAAGCCAGAATTGCTCCAATTCCACCTCGCCTCCTTTCTCGGTTTCGTTCTCAAATTCTATTGCTTCATCGGCTTCGTACTCTATTGATGAGCCTGTTCCTCCGTGTTCAAACTCTATTTCTGAACCCAGACTCCAGCCTTTTCCGAAGTCGTATCCAAGGTAGATTACTGCATGGGGAATGTCGAACCGCCCATGACTGGGGTCGTCTTTATAAAGTCGCGGTGTGGTGTAACGGTTTCCGTTGTCGCTATAAAAGTTGCGCGAAAAGGCTGCTTCGCCGTATCCTCCTAAGCTAAGTCTGTTTCCTTTCACATGGTTCATTACCGAATCTGCCGCACTTACTTGTGCCGTTGCAGTGGTTGTTAAGCCGCAAAACAAGGCTCCTGCGAGCAATCTTGTAGTTATCCTGTTCATAAAATAGCTTTGTGTTATTAATGTAAACTAATATAATTGAATGCAAAATTAAGTGTTTTTCTCTTTCATCGCAATACCTAAATATTATGTATTTTTAGATAAAAAAGATTTATTTTTGCGCAAAAATACCTACATTAGGGTATATGTTCTATTTGTTTTAGTGTTTAAAATGTCCTTGTATGGCTATTTTACTTTGTAAACATCATCTAAAATGGGGAGCGGATGCTATGTTTCTATTTAACGAAATGGGGGCAAAGTTGATGCTATTACAATGAATTGTGATACAATTTAAGGAGGTATACTCTCTGGTTAGAAGTGTGCTATATATATAATAAGGTGTAATCTGCAATGCAAAAGTATGCTTTTTGTTTTTTATATGTTATGTTGTTACAAATAGTTCGCAACGCATTTCGTGGGCGAACGTGAATATTTCACAGAATATTTGCCATATTATTCCAATCCTTTAGCAGCGTTATGGCAGACCGTTAGCAGCCTTAGGGGACCGATTTATTGCGCCCGCATATCCGTATATATCCACAAAATGACGAATAGAAACGCGTTTGCGATGAAATGAATACACGTATTTGATAATGGGGAAATACGGATTTGACAATGTAAGGATACGGGCACGATGAATCGGTCCCCTACGCCTGGGGTGAGACGTGGTGCATTTTGTGAATGTTCGTTGGGTGTTTTTGTGGTGTTCGTTGATGTTTTGCGGAATGTTCGCAACCTGTTCATTCAGTGTATGTTACATATCCGCAGAACAAAAGTATGGTTTTTGGCGTGCAAAAGTATGGTTTTTGGTGTACAAAAAGGGGGTTTTTACAACGCAAAAAGGGGGTTTTTGAAAGAGCATATAGGTATATTGGGTGTGTGAAATGTTCTAACGAGCTATGTGATAGATTGCTATGTACAACCCTTGACGGTGTTTTTGTTTGTAGAAAGGGTAGGAACAAATGGATACAGAGAGCCTAAAACGACTGTTAATTTCACAAAAAAGTGACTGAAAATGGTGGGTGTATAAAGTTATTTTTATAACTTTGTTTCCAACAGTCGTTGTTGTTTGCCAAACTTCTTTACTCGTTCGCAACTGCCGAATCAAGCATATTGTGGACAAGGAATCCCCGAAAGAAAAAACCGAAACGTATAACCAATGAATATAAAACAGCAAGGAAGTAGGCAGCAGACAACCTGATGATATAAGCAAATGCAACTATGGAAAGATTCAGAAGCCTAATTTTGTGCATCATACTGGTAGCCTTCGCTACGGCAAACTATGCACAACCCATTAGAAAAAAACGGCCAACAGTGCGCAAAACTGTAATGCACAAAAATTATTATGCACTGGCAATAAAGGCAATAAAGGTAAACAATCTTGCCGAACTAGATGCTAACATTAAGCATATTGGCAACATCGACTCGCTGATAGCTGCAGACAATTATCACGCTTATACACTTTTGGGGTATGCATTACTGTATAAAAACAAGACTGCTACACAGAAACTTATTGAAAGAAAGGCTGATATTGGCTGTGTTTGCTCTGACGATGTGTTTACGTATGATGCACTTTATATGGCTATAAACAACGCCGATATGAATCTTGTAAGGCAGTTGTTGGCATTAGGAACCAACCCTAACCAGCCTTATAACGAAGATGGGCTATGCCCATTGATGATGTGTTGCAACTTGAACAACGTTCCAATGGCATCTCTTTTATTAGAAAACGGTGCAAAAGCTGATGGCGTAGGCAATCTCGGAGGCGATAATGTAAGTTTTCCTTTAATGGTTGCGGTAGAAAAGAAGAATATAAATATGGTACAATTGCTGCTGAAACACGGGGCAAAACGAAATGTAAAGAACAATACAGGGCAAACTCCTATCTCGATTGCACGTAGCCAAAAGTCGGCAAAAATTGTAAGACTATTGGAGAAAAGGTAACGCACCCCCACAGCAAATATGCTTGACAGCAACATAATAGAACAACTTAAGCAACATAACAGTATGACGAAAAAAATGGTTTATATATTGGTTGGTCTCCTTTTCTTTGTAGGTTGCCGCCAAACTAACGCAAACTTAGCATCAACAAAAGCAGTGCAACGCAATGGCAAAGCAAAAAGTCTGTTGCAGGAGAAAAGCGATACGAAAGAGCAGAAAAATAACAATGCCACCACAAACTGGGACGCTATCCATGCAAAATATGCAGCCAAGAAATACAAAACGGAGGACAGCTGGGAACTTGCGTGGTATAAAGACTACACGGGAGACTCGGATAGCAGTCCCATTGATGAACTGAAAAGCATGAAAATAAAGCTTTTCGGCGACTCAACCCTTTACTTAAACGGCAAGAAACTGAAGGTTTGCCGCACCGTACGCGACCCTTTCATGTATCAACGCGATGCCCTTTACTATCCTTCTCTCACAAAATACTTTGCCAATTTAGGCATCAACATTGTCAAATCTGTCCCCGTTCTGCTTCTGCAATCCACTATGAAAGACGTTTACAGCGACATGCTGGAATACATTTACACGGGCAAGTATCTTGCATTATACTGCAGAGGATATGTCGGAGTATACAAGTACATCAGGCGAAAAGACCAAGGGCTGCCTTCTCCAACCGCACATTTAGTATATACAGATGCCGATTTGTATAAAGATATTGATAAGGAAATGAGCAGCAAACACGCCCAGCAATACAACATACGTGCATATAAAAGTAAACTGAAGGTGCTTGCTGGCGACCGCATAGAGGAAATGAAAAGTGGCGGTGGGTTCGACTTTGTGAAGCTACCCAGCTATAAAGGCTTCCCAATATTCGTCTGTCTAAACTATAACGAGGACGATGAATTCCTTATATTCACCTATCGAAACAACTCTATAAATATCGATAACTGCATCAACGTCTTAGCCTTCAGCTCTTACAACAACGAAAAAGAAAGCTTTGCAATATTCTCTGACGGAACCATATACGTAAAAACAGTAGACGAAAAGGGAAGTCATATAACCGTTTATCGCATCAACAACGAAGGCGACTTCTATAAACTGAATTAAAAGAATGGAGCAAAAGTACAGCAAAATAAGCTTTCCGAACAGACGCCTCGGTCTTGTCTTAATCACCGTCGCGCTGTTTTTTGCAGGTTGTGTCCACACAGACAGCAGGCTTTTCGTGGTGGAAAAGAACGACTTATATGGCTATGTAAATGCAAAGGGCGATACCGTTGTAGACTGCAAGTACCTATTCAGCTACACGGATACTATCGTCCGGATAGGCTTCGTGGGCGATAAGGACGGAAAAATCAGGTGCATCGACAATAAAGGGAAGATGCTCTTCTACGTGTTCAACTTCGATAACGGACCGGATTATCCTACTGAAGGCTGCTTCAGAATTATGGACAGGAACGGACTTTTCGGCTTTGCCGACACCCTTGGCAACGTGGTTATAAAGCCTAAATACAAGTTTGCATGTCCCTTCGAAGGCGGAAAGGCAAAAGTAACCAATACGGGAAAGATGGTTACGGAACCTTCTTGCAACGATGGTCATTGGTATTGGGCATCGGACGACTGGTTCTTCATCTCGCACAAAGGCAAGAAACTGCCTTCGCGTTAAGCCCTTAAAACAACCAAAAATCCCCAGAGGCTCAGGCTTCCTAAGCTCCCAGAGACACTCACAACACTTGGAATTCCAGGTACAAACAGTCTCCCCAAAAACCTATAACCTCCAAAAACAAAAAAGCTACGGCTTCTGGCAGAACCAGAGGCCGTAGCTATTATTTGCTGTGCGAGCTTAGAAGAGGACGCCCCTACACTTGCAACGAACTGCAAGGAGGGGTAATAATACACACGTCCAGAGTCCTCTTCTTCGTCTCGTACAGTTAATTTATTTCATCGTAGCCATAAATTCACTTCGCCATTTTCTTTTATTTACCTTGCAATAGCTAAGAATTTACTTCGCCACTTACTTCAGTTTACTTCGTGAAAGCCGCAGTTTACTTCACTACAACCTTCTTCTTGTTCACTACATACACGCCTGGAGGAAGCGTAGAAAGAGTGGCAGTAGTGCCCACCTTCGTGCCCGATACAGAGTAAACAGGCTGCGGAGTGCCTTCAAGGGTTGCATCGGCGTGCTCTATTCCGTCTGCAGTGGCAATGGTAAGCTTACCCTTTTTGTAGGTAAATCTGTAGTTCTGAGCCTCTCCCCCACTTATTATAATGTCGTATTCGCCTACCGGACTGCTCTCGGTGGCAGTGGTTGTGGCAACTGGAAGTTTGGTAAGCACCTGCTCGGTCTCGCCATTTGCAAAGCCTCTATAGCGAAGTACGAACTCCGGATTAGGCTTTCCTTCCTGGCGTGTAACGTCATTGGTGCTGACAGTAAGCATTGCCTTGTCTACCGTCAGCGTACCTCCTACAAGCTGAACTGTCTTGTCTGCGATGGTACCATAGTCTATATGGATTTCGTATTTGCCAACAGGCGACTTCTCGTTGGCTTCGCAAGTAACTTTTGGTTTGCCCTCTAAATACTCGCCACGAATGCTGTATCCGAAGTTCGGATTAGGCTCTCCGTATTCGCGAATGGTATTGCGCACCGTTACAATGCTGCCGAACTCTTTGATGTTTCTAACGGGAAGACCAGCCCATCCGCGGTATGCTTTCTTCATATCGATGGGTACTCGCAAGATGATACTGTTGGTTGGACTGCTTAGAAGTGGGTCTTTTCCCAGCATTGGAGGCTGTTTTGCAAATGTCTTTATAAGGCTCAAGCTGTGGCAACCAGCCATGCTCTCTTTGCCTAACTTAGTGATTGAGGCTGGCAAGACAATACGTTTAAGTCCTATGCAGCCTGCAAGCGCATAGTCGTGAATGGCGGTCATGCCTTCAGGAACCACAAGGTCTTTTAACATTCCTGGTACAGCACTAATGATTTCGTTGCGGTTTTTGCTCAAGAACAGTCCATCGTTGTAAACAAAATTGTCGCCTCCGTTAGCCGGAATGTTCTCTATTGTTGCCAAAGCACGGCAGAATGCGAACGTGCCATCGGAGATTGTCTTCAGTCCATCGGGCAGAACGAGCTTGCGTAAGCTATTGCAATTGTAGAAGACACGCTCCGGAAGGTTGTCGTCAGAGGTGGTCAGGTTACCGTCTTTCAGGTATGCTCCACCACCACTTACTATCTTTGCGCCTTTAAGATTGAGCATATAGAGCGACCCTTGTGTGAATTTTCCCTCGTAATCGCGGCCTGCCATCTCGCGGATAACACGGAAATCGGCTCCGTTTATTTCTCCTGTCAATGTAAGTTCACCTATGTTTCCGCGCATGTCAGCAGGAATGCTGTCAGCCAAAACGCCAGCTTCAGGCAAACGGACGGTGCGGTTTGTCAGGTTCTTGACCGTTCCGTGCACACCTCTTACTATGTCTTGGTCGGCAGTAAAAGAATACATTGTGCCCGGATTAAGCAGGTCTATCTTGTAGTAACCGTTCACTTCGCCGTTCCAACCCCAGTTCACGCTCACCAAGCCGTCCTTGTTATAGCCATCTAAAACAAAGGCGTGTCCGGCGTCTTGTCCCATTGACCCTGGACTGACACCGCCGTAAATGAGTGGGTGTCCGTTCGATAATTCTCCGAAAACAATGTCCATCCATTCATTAGAAGAATAGTCTGCACGAACCAAATGTTCTGCTTCTGAAAATCCGAAGTAGGTGCGTAAGCCTTCGGCACAGTCTTTCATGAAAGCTCCACTGCCCTCGTTCGGCCCGCCATATTGCATTTCCGATGCTACACCACAGTGCAACATAAGTGTAGCAACGGCGTTAGCCTCTTGGTCTGTATAGTTTCCGCTGTAGTCGTCTTTCATGTTTGCCCAGTCGTAAACGGTGTTTCCGAAGTTCGCTTCGATTGCATCTCCATTGGTATCGTTGGCTGGATAGTACAGAGTATGCGAGCCAATGCCTCGCAACGGGTATTTAAAATAGTTCAGCACCTGTGCCGTTGCCGTTGCCACACACCCTGTAAGCAATCGTCCTTTTGCCGTGTTGGGCAGCAATTTGTTGTACGGCATCTGCTGTCCCCAGGTCGTTGTAAGCATCGTTGGCATCTCTGCCTTATGCTTGGCGGGGTCCGGCTTTATTACAGTGAGTGGTGTATTGGTTTTTACAGCCTTGGTTATTACCTCGTCTATCGCCTTCAGCCACCAGTTGAAACCGGGGTTGTCGCTTTGTGTATAGTCCGATTCTGATACGCCAAGCAATTCGGGTGCGAGGTCATCTGCCGAGATAACGGCAAATCCGCCGTGGGTATATCCAAATATGGAATAGGCTTTTGTATGCTTTAACTCGCGTAACTGTCCTGCATTTCGGGCTGCGCTGCTTGCAGGAGCATTTGTTTTGTTGGAGTTTAAAGTGGTTTGTAGGTTTATTGCACGCGCTGCAGTTTTCTTCATATCGGCTTTTGCGCGTGGCTTAGCTCCCGCTGTCAAAGGCAGAAGCATGAGTAGCGCAAAGGCTACGAATAGGTTTTGTTTAACGTTCATATATATATTTTTTTTAAAATGAATATCCGATGGGGAAACGAACAGCATTTGCTGCTCGTTTTTTCCATTACCCATGGTATTGAGAAGTGTCGGTGTCTCCGACTTATAAGAACGAAGACACCGACAAAAAATTGTCTATTCTACTACTACTTTCTTGTTTCCTACAACATATACGCCCTTGCGCAGACCACGAAGAGTGGTTGTCTGGCGACGCACAAGCTTGCCGTCGATGGAGTAGACATCTACCGGTTTGCCGTCCATGACAACGTTGTCGATCCCCGTAGGAATACTGACTTCAGCAGGAGCAGACTCCGTTCCATCGGCATAAATGGCTGTTACGGCATAGCGATTATTGTTTCCTGCGTTGTTGTCTACGTAGTAGAACTGTGTTGCAGCTACCTTATCGATGCGCTCTCCTGCACGATAGATACCGTAATACGTGGGTACAGGCATCGCCTTGGTGAAGGTTACGTCGTCGATACCGAACATAAGACCTGTCTGCGGAGTCTTCTGATGGATTGCAAAGTAGGTTGTACCTGCAGGCACGCTGACGGTTATCTTCTCCCATTCGCCCGATATGGCTTGTCGGTTCTTGAGCACGACGTTGGTGAAATCGGCAATCTCATTTCCTGTTTTCGAGCAAAGCACGTCGTAATCCTCAATATAGGCAACGTTGTTCACCATCATATTATGCGCATAGAACGAGATAGTTTGTGCCTGACCGGAGAGTTTCGGACTGATAATCCAGTTGTCGCTGTTCACGTAAGCCTGTCCGGTGGCATCGAGTTCGTATGGAACGGCAGCGTATTGCTTGCCCGAGAACGGCAGCAACCACGGATTAAGACGTGGCACATCTTCGCCCAAGACATAGGGATTGAAGATGATATAGGCAAACTGCGTGAACTGGTTGGGATACCAAAGGTCGTCGAAGAAACCGCCTGCATAGCCTTTGTTGCCATCTGTCAAAGTCCAATCGCCGAACTCCGTAGACCATGCGTCGTAGCGTTCGAAGTCTTCTGTTACGGTTTTTGGCTCTGTATCAGGAGTTTTCCATATAAGCGATACCTTCGATTGTTCTCTTACTCCACGCAAATCCCGAACCTTTGGCTTTTCAGAATCTTCGAGTCTGATGGTAAGTTCGGCTTTGTTGTCAGTGTTGTCCAAGTCCCTGTCGTATTCAACTTCTGCCTCAACTTTCATCTCTTTCGCCTCTGCAATGATGGCAGATGTAGGAACATCGAAAGTCAGCGTGCGATTGCTGAATGATGCAAGTGCCTCTGTTTGCGTGGAATTTGCTATTTCTTTGTCCCCAGACTTTATGCGTACAGTAAATTCTTCTGCCTCTTTCTCGCCTATGTTCTCTACTTTTACGTTCAGTTTGGCATTCCGTCCCTTGATAACTTTGCCTGTTCCAGACACGGTAACAGCCAGATTGTGTCGCTGAACCTCCATGACGCGAATGTTATCGACGAAGATTGGTGCACGATTATTGCCGCTGATGGCTTTGAAACCAACGAATATGTAGCGTTCGTTCTCAAATCCGTTCAATGGCAGAACTTCGGTTTGCCATGGCGTTTGTTCATTTATCTTAGAGAAATCAATAGTCTTCAGTTCAGTGCGTGTACCGTCAGGACGTTGCACAAACACAACGAGCTTGGTGTCAGGGAGGTCCTTACGCCCGTAGTTGAATATCAATTTCGGATTGGTAGTACCGAGGAGTGAAATCTTTCCTGTACCTAAGACGCTCCCATCGCCCGCATGTGCCGGTTCGAAACAGAGTGCACCGCCGTCGTTATCGCAAGCTATGCCACGTCTAATCTTCCACGATGTGCCCTTTGTTTCAGCCAACCAGACCAGTGAAGAGAGCGATGCATTGGCAAAACTCTCCCTGAATGGGACGTTGTAAGCCTTACCGGCAACCAGTCGAGTCGTTGAGATAGCGCCGCTGCCTCGTTGGTTCTGCGCCGATACACCCCAATAAACGAAGTGTTGTTGTTCGCCATCGTTGAGGTTGATGGACGTTACATCGAAGTTGGTTTTATCCTTGAGCGATGCCAAAGTGTCGGCAGGTTCCTTGGCGTTCTTCATTGCGATGACGTTATAGGTAACCTCTTCGGGGAAGACAACGCCACCGTTGGCTCCGACCGTAGAAATCCTGTCCCATGACAGAGCTGCCATCGTGCTCTTGTCCAATGCCTTCAAACCGGTTGGTGCAGCAGGCATATCGGGTCCGACAAAGGCTTTCGCCACAGCTTCGCGTCCTGCTCCTGCCGTGTTATAGGCTACCACCTTATATATATGTGTGCCTTTCGCAACCTTGTTGTCCTGATAGCTCACCTTCTCACCGCTTGTCAGATGCTTCATTACGCCGAGTTTAACATCGTCGCGATATATCACTGCCGAATCCAGCTGTGCAGCAAGTGCATTGCCGCCAATGGTTCTTGTGGGCAGCGTAAAGTTTAATGTGGCTTTCTCTGCACCTGTTTGATCTACGGTTACGCTGAAATTGGTAGGCGCATCGGGTGCTGTAAAGAGCGAGCCGAGTGCCAATTGGAAGTTTCGGACATAGAAACGCCATTGTGCATAAGGGCTTCGGTCGTGAATTGCCAAGCGGTATGTGCCGTCCTTCGGTACCCTGATTTCGTAAGAGAACTTCGTCTGTGTCTTCGGAACAACTATCGGCTGACTCACTTTCGTATAGGTTGCAGGGTTGTATCCTTCGCCACAAGCAATCTCCATCACCTCCTTGTACTCTGCGGCAAGTACATTGTATGCCTCGAACGAAACGGTATAGAGCCGGTCGGCTTTCAGTTCAAACGGTGGAGACACGAGCCAGTCGTCTGCTGCACCCTTAGGGTTATAGCCCGATTGTGCGCGTCCCTTAAAGTCATCTGCCAATCCCCACTCCCATGTCTGGCTGTCGTCGTTGGCGTCTATTGCGGTAAAGTTGTTGAAAGACTCCTCGTCGTAGAAACTTTCCTTGAACGGTGGCGTAAGCGCATTGCCGATAACTATTCCATTAGAAACAATGCCTTTGCCCTCACGGTTGCCTGCCTTCGGTGTAACAACAAAGCTATACTTCTTCAATTCGGTGGCTGCGAACGCTACGGAAAGGCTTGTGCCTGCAACATCGGTCTGCACTTGCGCGCCGTCAGGCATTCGTTTCACGTCGTATTTCACGTCGCCTACATATCCTCCGTGCTGCCCTTGCGTTACGGCAGTCCATGTTACGACAGCCGTTGTACCGTCGTAGCTGAACTTCACCCGCTCTATGTCGGCAGGAATATCGTAGCCAACCCATGCTTTATATCTGGTCTTGGGCGACGAGCCTGCACCGTTGGCAGTGGTAACAAGGAACTTTGTGTCGCCCCCCGGTACGGTAACTTCGTCATCTACCTTCGAACCTGCCACTGCAACGCCTTTCTTCACAGTGTCGTTGTTGGCTACAACATAGTACGTAAGGTTGCCCGTGAGAGGCTCACCGTTTATCTTCTTGCTTGGCGCAGTGAACCGTATGCGCCCCGTAGTATTGCCTTTATCGAACACGAACTTGAGGTCTTCGATGCGTGCAGGAGCTTCGGGAGCTGCCGTATTCGCAGGAATAGTCAGTGCCAGCACCTGCGTTTCGGCAGGCATATCGCCAATTTTGTTGGCACGACCCGTAGCAAGGTCTACATTATAGAGCACCGACTTGCCCTCCTGGTCTATGCTTGCCCAGTAGAATGTATTGGTTTTCTGGTCTATTTCGCCACTCTGCTGGTAATAATTGCCATACGAATCCTTCACGGTAACGCCGGTCGGACCGATAAGTGTCTCCTTTCCATCGGCAGTATTGACAGAGTACAGGTTGCCATCGAGTGCTATTCCATAGAGCGTTCCCTCCTTGCTGATGCCGAGAGCCACATACTGACGCTCCGCCCAACCGATGAACTCACGCTTCATTTTGGCATAGTCGATGACTCCCCATTGCAGGTTCGTGCCGCTTTCGTCCCAGAACACGCCGTAGATTTTGCCTGTATTGCGGTCTTGTGCCGTTTCCATGGCGCACAGCGACAGCCCGTCTTCGCCCAAATTGTCGTCAGACAGCTGTTCCCACGTGTCTATATCGTAGGTGTAATGATGTACTATGACCCGACCTTCCGAGTATGCCAAAAGGTCCAAATACATTGCATGGAACACGTCGCCAACGATTCCACTACCCGAATTAACCTCCATGTAGTTCATAAGACCCAACGCATTCACCTGAATGGGGGCAGTTGTGCCCACCGAATACATTCCGTAGGCAGCCGAACCCACCTTCCAGCCATCTTGGTGAATGACGTTTCCCCACAGAACGGTGCCTGCAGGGGCTTTCAGTATGGGTGCGCCGAAGGGCTTTTGCAATGGTGTGCCCACAGCCTGCAGCAGTGGACTATCTGTGTTCAGGAGCGAACCGACAGGCATGTTCAGCGTTGAACCCAGCACCAAACCACCTCGCCTGCCCGACAATACATTCCGCAATTTACTCTCACGCTGGCTGTTGCTCTGTGCCATCAGTCCCGACGGCAGACACAGCAAAAGTGCTAATATCCCAGCAAACATAAAGTTAGTTCTCTTTTTCATAAGCAATAAATTTAGTATTTGTATGCCACTGCAATGATGACGAACAAGGTTTCAATCGCCTCGTGCCTGCAAACGGCTGCCCGACCTTACCTCTCCTACCACCTTGTGTGTGGCGTTGGCAGTACGCACAAGGTAGTTGTCTTTCGTCAAAGCCACGTGCCGACCTGCCTGAAGATTACTCTTTTCTTTCAGATTACTGACTGCTACGTTCCCCTTTCCTGTGCCTTATATATAATAAGGTGTAAGGCAACGGCTGTTCTTTTATCTTTCTTTATTTGTCTTAAAAATCTATTAAGTTTTGCAAAAATAAAGATATTATTTCAACTATACAAATGAAAAAGAGAAAAATCGTGATATTTTTCGACATTCCATAAATCTGCCACACAACGGAAAGGAGTAATTGTCTGTAGATGAATTGTTTGCAATGTGGACACGGAATGCCATAATCTCTTGAATGATGCGGAATGGTTGCCTACACACAACACCCGAACAATCGCTTTGTTTTCGTCTATCCAAATGAGCAAGAGCAAGTGTCTCTGCCTATTTAGCCCAATAATACGTTTCCCTTAAATCGTGTCAAAACTTTTCATAAACGCAAGTGTTATATAACGTTTTCATAATCAAGGCATTACAAAACCTATTGTTTCGTAATGCAAAACAATGGGTTTTGCACGGTAAAAAAGCCTGTCTTGCCTTCCAAAACAGGCTCTTTTGCATTGCCAAAACGGTTACATCAGAAAGATGCCGAGCGTCCCACCCTGCCTATAATGCCGAATATCCCCATGTCCTCCTATAACCCCTGCCCCACAAAGCACCTTGCTTGCCGACTCTCTCACCTCCTCCTCCCTCCTGCAACGCCCGTCTTTCCTTGCTCTCCACGGTAGCCTTATCCCATCAGCAGCATGTATCGTTCTCGTAAAATAAGGTAAAAAACGTCAATTCGGATACGCCAATAGCATCGAAAATCCAATCTTTTAGCTACCTTTGCATACCTAAATCTGAAATTAAAGAAGATGAAAAAATACATTATTGGGGCACTTTGCATGCTCGCTACAGCCACAGCCATGGCGCAAGAATACCACGGCGAGATGGAGCGGCTGTACCCCGACAAACCGAAAACAACCAAAAAAACGGCTAAGAAAAATACAACGACTGAGAAGAAAACAACGACTGACGAGAAGAAACCTGCTGCCACAACCGCAACAGAGGCTTCTACAACGCTGCTGCCCGACCTGCAACAGTTAGCCAGCGAACTGCTGAAGGGGCACAAAGGCAGCATTGTGGCTATCCGACCGAGCACGGGAGAGGTGATTTGCCTGGCTACCAACTCGCCCGATGGTCCTGACACCGACTTGGCGATTGCCACGGCATACGCCCCGGGTTCTACGTTCAAAACGGCACAGGCACTGACTTTCCTGTCGGAAGGCACGCTGAAACCCGAAACAAAAATGGCTTGCTACGGTGCTTTCCGAGAAGAAAACATCAAGGTGAAGTGCCACAAACACAGCTCGCCACTTATGCTTCGGGCTGCTCTCGCCACTTCGTGCAACACCTATTTCCTGAAGTCTTTCGAAAACATGATAGGCAACAAGGCGAAGTACGGCACCTATTCGGCAGCCATAGACAAATGGTATAGCTACATGACGAGCATGGGATTAGGCGGTCCGCTCGGCATCGACATGCCGGGAGAGAAAGGCGGCTTGGTGCCCAACTCGGCGTATTTGGCTCGTCGATACCGCATTGGCTGGCGTCCGCTCACCATCATCTGGACAGGAATGGGGCAAGGCGACATTACCGCAACGCCGCTTCAGCTCTGCAACTTGGCAGCTACCATTGCCAACCGTGGCTATTTCTATACGCCACACATTCACCCGAACACGGCAGAACACCCTCTGCCGAAACGCTTTACGGAGCGCAGACAAACGCTGGCAAGCCCTAATGCCTATCCGCCCGTCATAGATGGCATGCGCTTTGCCGTGGCGTGGGGAACCGCCCGCGACATAAACACAAAGGAATATGTCATCTGTGGAAAAACAGGAACGGTGGAGAACCAAGGCAAAGACCATTCGGCTTTCATAGCATTCGCACCTATGAACAATCCGAAAATTGCCATTGCGGTGTTCATAGAGAACGCCGGCTTCGGGGCAGACGTGGCTGCTCCCATCGCCGCACAAGTTATAAGAAAGGCACTGAAAAGGTAGACTGCAGCGCACGAAGCGCAGTTCCGCAAAACTAAATAATCGTTATGAAGACAGGATTGGTATTGGAGGGGGGCGCAATGCGTGGCTTGTTCACGGCTGGCGTAATCGACGTCCTGATGGAAAACAACATTCAGTTCAGCGGTGCCGTGGGCGTTTCGGCAGGCGCTGCCTTCGGTTGCAACTACAAATCGGGGCAGATAGGGCGCGTCATACGCTACAGCAAACGCTTCGCAAACGACTGGCGTTACGCCTCGTTGCGGTCGCTTATTACCACGGGCGACTACTTTGGGGCTGAATATGCCTACCATTTCATACCGAACAAGCTCGATGTCGTAGACTTCGAAGCATTCCGCAACAACCCGATGGAATTCTGGGCAGTAGCCACAAACGTGGGTTCGGGAGAGGCGGTGTACCGCCAACTGAAAACGTTAGACCATGAAGAATTAGAATTCGTGCGTGCTTCGGCATCAATGCCATTGGCTTCTAAAATAGTGAAACTTAACGGACAACGCCTCTTGGACGGAGGTGTGGCAGACTCCATTCCGCTTGCCTTCTTCCAAAAGCAGGGCTACGAGCGCAATGTGGTGGTGCTGACACAACCCAAAGGCTACAAAAAGCAACCTAACAAGCTGATGCCGCTGATGCATTTGCAGCTGCACCACCACCCCAGAATGTTGAAAGCACTGGCAGAACGCCACATGATGTACAACAGACAGCTCGACTTGGTACAACAAGCCGAACTGCAAGGCAACGCATTCGTGCTCCGACCACAAACGGGACTTACCATTGGACACACATCGCACAACCCCGAAAAAATGCAGGAAACCTACGAACACGGTCGCAAGGTGGCAACGGAAGAACTGCCAGAACTAAAACTTTTCTTGACAAAATAAACGCTCGTCAGGGGCATTTGGGAGCTTTAGGAATTATAGCGACACAAAGAACACCCTATTTTTTTAGGAATACAGGAGCACCATGGATATTATTTTTCATAGAAACACCTATACAGGGAAAACACAAAAGAGCGCTTCTTTTTAGACAACTTTATCTTCATCATTTCACGAAAAGTTTTCCAAAACAGAAAACTTCCATCACTTTCAAAACACAATACATTTTCTTTTTATTCTAAATAAGCAAAGAACAGTAGCTTTAAAGTAGATTTATATTATACTGATAATCATGATGTTACAAGTAAAGACCTATATAGGCTACTAAAAAGACAGAAAATTTTATCTGTAAAAAGTGCTTGTTATTTGTTTTCTTTTATCTATCTTTGCATCGGATAAAGTTTACCAAAAAAATTAATCCGGTAACCAGAAAGAACAACAAAACAACTCAACCAATAACGTTTAAAAACGTATAGACATACTGAAAAGATAAAATGAGAAATTTCACAATTACAAAACGCGACGGCTCCAAAGACCGTTTCTCACTCGACAAGATTATGAATGCCATCATAAAGGCATTCGACAGTGTAGGCGAACCCACCGACCTTGGTACAGTCTCAAAGGTTCTTGCGAACATAAAGGTTCACGACGACATCAAGGTAGAGGACATTCAGAACCAAGTGGAAGAGGCTCTGATGAAGGAAGGACACTACCAAGTGGCTAAAAGCTTCATTGTTTACCGGCACCAACACACCGAAGACAGGGAAGTATTGGAGAAGATGCGCTTCCTGACAGACTACTGTCATGCCGAGAATGCAGCCACCGGCTCGAAGTTCGACGCCAATGCCAACGTGGAAAACAAGAACATTGCCACCCTCATAGGCGAGCTTCCAAAGCAAGGTTTCATCAGATTGAACCGCCGATTGCTGACCGACCGCATCAAGAAGATGTACGGAAAGGAACTCTCCGACGAGTATCTGCACTTGCTGACACACCACTTTATATATAAGAACGACGAGACAAACCTTGCCAACTACTGCGCTTCCATCACCATGTACCCATGGCTTATTGGCGGAACAACGTCGATTGGAGGCAACTCTACCGCCCCCACCAACCTGAAAAGCTTCTGCGGCGGCTTCATCAACATGGTGTTCATGGTATCGAGTATGCTCGCCGGTGCATGTGCAACACCCGAATTCCTGATGTACATGAACTACTTCATACAGCAGGAATACGGCAAGGACTACTGGCAACACCCCGACAAGGTGGTGGACTTGAGCCTGAAACAGCGCACCATCGACAAGATTATCACCGACTTCTTCGAGCAGATTGTCTACTCGCTCAACCAACCAACGGGTGCCCGAAACTATCAGGCTGTGTTCTGGAACATATCTTACTACGACAAGTTCTACTTCGAATCGCTCTTCGGAAACTTCTTTTTCCCGGACGGTTCGCAGCCCGACTGGGAAGGCGTATCGTGGTTGCAGAAACGCTTTATGAAGTGGTTTAACCAAGAACGCACCAAGGCTGTGCTCACCTTCCCTGTGGAAACGATGGCTCTGCTCTCTGAAAACGGCGAATGCCGCGACACCGAATGGGCTGACTTTGCAGCACAGATGTATGCCGAGGGGCACAGTTTCTTCACCTACATGAGCGACAATGCCGACTCGCTAAGCTCGTGCTGCCGTCTCCGTAACGAAATTCAGGACAACGGTTTCTCATACACTTTGGGGGCCGGAGGAGTGTCTACGGGTTCGAAGAGCGTGCTCACCATCAACCTGAACCGCTGCGTACAGTACGCTGTAAACAAGAAGATGGACTACAAGGAGTATCTGTCGCACGTCATCGACCTGTGCCACAAGGTGCAGTTGGCATACAACGAAAACCTGAAAGACCTGCTGCGCCACCACATGCTGCCGCTCTTCGATGCCGGATACATCAACATCGACCGACAGTATCTGACCATTGGCATCAACGGACTGGTAGAATCGGCAGAGTTCATGGGCTTGGACATTACGCCAAACGACAAATATAAGGAATACGTGCAGGGCGTCTTAGGACTCATAGAGACCTACAACAAGCAGTATCGCACGAAGGAAGCCATGTTCAACTGCGAGATGATACCTGCCGAAAACGTAGGTGTGAAGCATGCAAAGTGGGACAAAGCCGACGGATATTTCGTACCGCGCGACTGCTACAACAGCTATTTCTATCGCGTAGAAGACAATTCGCTCACCATTCTCGACAAGTTCCGCCTGCACGGCGCGCCCTACATAGAACACCTTACGGGCGGTTCGGCACTGCACATGAACCTTGACGAGCACCTGTCGCAGGCGCAATACCGCCAGCTAATGCGTGTGGCTGCCGAAGAAGGGTGCAACTACTTCACATTCAATATACCGAACACGGTGTGCAACGAGTGCGGACACATCGACAAGCGCAACCTGAAAGAGTGCCCACACTGCCATTCTACGAATGTAGATTACCTTACACGCGTCATCGGTTACATGAAACGTGTAAGCAACTTCTCGGCTGCCCGTCAGGTGGAAGCAGGCAAACGATACTACGCTACAAAAGAAAAATATACAGTTTAGGTTCTCAAGCGTGAGAATGTTGGAGGACGTCTGATTCTTAACTCCAACAATTTTATATTTTCGTTTATAGGGTGTGCATACTGCGTTGAGTAGTGTGCACACAATTTTAACCCCAGATTTGTAATGCTTAAATACATAAATACCGATATTGTTTTCCAGGAATTCCCCAACGAAGTTACGTTGGCTATCAATCTTTCCAACTGTCCCTGTCGCTGTCCGGGCTGCCATAGCACCTTCCTTTGGAAAGATGTGGGCGACCCTTTAACGGCAGAAGCAATAGAAAAGATGCTGAACGAAGATGGCGAACGCATCACGTGTATAGGCTTTATGGGGGGCGACAGCGACCCGGAGGCAATCAACCAACTGGCTATTTACATAAAAACGCACCACAAAAACATAAAAGTGGGCTGGTACACAGGGCGTACCACGCTATCTCCCGACATTCAATTGCCCCACTTCGACTACATTAAGGTGGGACCATACATACGCCATCTGGGTGGATTGGACAGCCGACGCACCAACCAACGTATGTATAAGGTTCTGGAAAACAACCAGCTACACGACATAACAAGCTTGTTCTGGAAAAAATAAAGTTGCCAAAAAATAACGTAGAATAAAGGATATATGGCTCTATCTTTCCTAAAAACTATAGAAAAACCAGATGATTTAAGAAAGATAGAATGCCTTTTAAGCCACATAACGACAAACAAAAAACTATGTAAAAAGAATACCATTAAAACACAAACAAGTTGTTTACATATATCTTTTTTTATCCAAATATTTTCAGTAAGTTTGCATTTAGGTATCAAAGCAACGCTATTTTGCAAAACTGTTGCCCATTTAGCGTGCGCTCTTGCCTACCTTTAAACACCTCGTATAAATGCTTGGTTCTGCCTGATATTCACCGCTTTCACCACCCCAAACATAGAAAAAGGCGAACCACAACAGGCTTTAAACCTTCGTTTGCAGGCGTAAAGAAATAATAATAGTATGGGTTTTAACTACACAATAATAATATATATAATTATTTTATCGGGATTGGTATATGCTATTTTTATAGCCATCTATTTCGAAGCAAAGCTTTCTCATCAAACCAATAAAGCCAAAGCGAACATTCTTACAGGCATTTTCATCTCCATTTATACACTAACCGGATTGTCGTCCTTACTATCTTCGCTCTCCAATAGTATGATTATTCGGTATGGATTTCCAACTCTTTTTGCAGCCGAACAGTTAGTTGGAATCATCTTTCTCCTACAATATTTCCGAGAAACAAGGCGTTGGCTGAACAAAAATACCAATGCCGTAACACTTATTTTTAAGAAAAACAGGTCGGCTATTCAGCCAAAACGAATTGTCATAGATGCCATAGACGGTGTGCCAAATGGCAAAGGCATAATCCATTGGATATACAAAAAGTGCCTCATATCGCCGGGAACACACCAGTTTAAGCTTAGAGTAATAGCAAATAAAAAGGGAAGATCGTATGGCGAAGACGAATTTTTATCGTACGAAACACAAGTCACACTACTTCCAGGTGGCAAATACTACATAGAAGAAGACTTAGAACAGCAGTGCATTAACATTACTCCGCTGTTCCACATAAAGGTAGAATATAGCGACGTTGAACCCCAAAACAAAGCAAAATAGACATCTAACCACTCGCAAAAGCAATGCCTAATTAGCACCGAACAAACAATATAACAATAGGAAGAAGACGATATAAGAATACATTCACAACCCATTTCGTGGGTAAACGTAAATTTTCTACGGAATGTTCATTGCCTTGTTAGCAGCCCACAAGCAGCCATAGGGGCAGATTTATTGTGCCCACGTATCCGTACACACCCACAAAATGACGAACGAATATGCGTATGCGATGAAATGATACCCCCAAAGGAGACAAAAAAGCAGTCCAAATGCTACTTTGGAACTGCTCTCTTTGTAAATAAAAAAAATATTATTTTATTCTGCCGGCACCTCAAATTTGTCGCCGGTTTGTTCTATCAGTGCCTTGCGAGCGGCTTGGCTCATGCCCGGACGAGACGGACGTGCACCCCAACCGGTGGCAGTACGTTCGAACTTACCGTCCTTTTCGGGTTTCACTGCCATATCGTTGAACTTCACAATCAGGTAGGTTGCAAGTTGCTTCCACTCGTCCATCATTTCATTACTCTTGGCTATTGAGTAGTCGTTCAGGAACTTAACGGCAGCGTCTCTGTCGGTCCTGTACAGTGCTTCCGCTTCTGCTTCTACTCTGGCTTGATTGTCTGCATAGCCTTTTTCCAACTTGTCGCGCACGGCTTTCAGTGCCGGGAACATCTGAGAGTAGCGTGGATAAACCATGTTTGCTACCCAGTTGCATACCCAGAATGCGTTCTTGTCGGAGAAAGTAACGGCATCTGCCCCCGGAGTATTGAAGCATTCGGCACGCTCAACGTTGCTGCAATAGATTGGAACATAGGCTGCCATGTTGCCATCGTCGTTGGCAAACCAGATGATGCCGCCTATTTCGCGTGGCAACCATGTGCGCAACTGGCATACGTATGAGAATGCGCTCTGCTGTGTAGAGGCAGGACGCTCGGTGAAATATTTCTTTCCGTTGTAGTCGAATGTCAGTGGCGTGGGACGATAAGGCATTTCCCAAAGTCCCTGACCGCAGTCGTTGAGTGTGCTCAAGGCTGTTCCTTCGTAGTGGTCGCGCATGCTCATCTCCATGTCGGCGAGGGTTAGCTTGCGGTCTGGAGCTATCCAAAGGGGCATGTCCTTGGCATTCTTGTCCTTGCCAAGTGCCCAAGGCAAGTATTCAGACATGTCTTTAAAGTGGTTGAAGAAGCTCCATACACGTGCATCGCAGTAGCGGCGACCGCCGAAATCGGGTGCTGCATAAACCATTTTCCAGTTAAAGTCCTTGTCTTTTCCGCTGAACCAACCTTTTTCACGGGCAAATTTGATGCAGTTTTTAGATTTCATTACATCGGTGTTGTAGGTAGAGAACTGTCCGATACGAGCCTGGTTGGCGTGTCCGGAAATCATTCCGTCGGGAATGCGCACGGCAACCCATACCACCTTTTGCTTCTTGTCGCCACCGCAACCCATCATTTCGAGAATCCAGACCTCGTTCGGGTCGGCAATGGTAAAGCTTTCGCCGCTTGACTGATAACCATATTTCTCAACCAAATCGGTCATGATTTTGATGGCTTCGCGGGCTGTCTTGGAACGCTGCAAGCCAAGATACATGAGCGAACCATAGTCGATAAGTCCTGTATTATCTACCATTTCCTTGCGTCCGCCGTAGGTTGTCTCACCAATGCTGACCTGATATTCGTTAATATTTCCTATTACATTATAGGTTTCGGGAGCCTCATCGATGAAGCCGTGGCTTTCGCCTGAGTCGTAATCAACGATTTCGCGCTTGGTGCCTTTTGCGTGTTTGCCGGCAGCATAGTGGCAGAGTTTGCCGAACATACCATAGTCATCGGCACTGTAGGTAACGAACACCGAACCGTCGGTAGTAGCTCCTCGTGTTGCAATAAAGTTTGTGCAAGCCTCCGCCGATGCGAATGAACAGAGAGCAAGCACTGCTAAAAGTAGTTTTTTCATAATTATGTAGGTTTTAAAAAATTAGAGTTTCACATTATTTATATAAGGGTTTAATAAGTGAGTTTCGTTGTGTAGGTAGCTACATTCTGGCGTCTGTCTGTGGCAACGATACGCAACGTGTGTTGCGTTTTCGTGGATAGAACAGGCGTTTTGCGCAGGTCGCAGAAGATGATGGAGCGGTCTTTACCCTGTTCGAACAGCACAAACTTGTTGTCGATATAGGCTTCGTAGCTCTTCACGCCGGTACCTGTGTCGGACAAATGGAAAGCCAATGATGACGGAACTCCCGATGTTTGTCGAATGGCAGGCGGTGTATTGTCGTGCGCAACGTAGTAAACCAGCCCCAAGTCGCGTATGTTTCCCTGCACCCAACCGTCCTTATAAGTTCCGCCACAGTACATTGGCGGAGCACCGGCAGCACTTCCTCGGGCAATGGCTGCCATGTATAGCTTCGAAGGATTGGCTGTTGGAGAGGTTACTCGTATCTTCAAATCGGTGTAGCCGAGCAGCGGTAACGACAAGGGAGCGAAGCGATAGCCTGCCGAAAGGGCTTTCCCAAGAGGTGTCTGCTGCGGTTGAAGCAGACAGTTGCGTGCCAACAACGAACCTTTAACATGTAACAAAGCTGCTCCGAAAGGCACGTTGTTGTTGCGATTTACAAGCAATGCATTAGCACCACCAATGGGTTGTGCAGGCTGAATGGCTTGCGGTGTGCCCAAAACATAGATGTCTTTCACGGTTTTATTGCCATAATAATCTCTGAAAACGTATTGCAGGTGGTATTCGCGCGACTGGTTGAAGTCGATGATGCCCCTTGCAGCGGTCGTCTTAATGAACGGAAGACGGTTGCCGGGTTCGAGGAACGACTTCAGATACCACGTCCGACGGCTGGCAAAATGCTCGTAGTCGCCCCACACGTTCACCATTCTGTTGCATCGTTGGGGTATGTTGTCCACATTGCTTTTGTAGATAAGCTTGCCATCGCAGTACAGTTCGGTATGGCGAACACCATAGTTGTTGTACACGCTGTCCATGTGGTCGTAAGCCCATGTGCCGAATCCTACCTTGCCCCAGGCACGGTATCGGGTGTTGCCAAAGGAATAAATACGACTTTCCTGTGTGTTCTGGAAGACGCCTTTGCCTGCCTGCGGATAGCTTTTGAAAGAATAAGCGGTGGGTGATTCGGTATCGGGTACGATGTGTGAAAGCCAATTCAGTGGGTCCATAAGATTTCCAGTGGCCGTCTGGTGCATCTCCAAATGGAGATGCGGACCTTGCGATGCACCGGTATTTCCGCTGAGCGCAACGAACTGTCCCTTGCTTACGGGAATTTCGCCGGGTCGGAAATGTACATCGCCATTGTAGCTATGGTGTGCATATTGCCAGCGTTCCACAGCTGCCTGCACCTGTGGAGCAAAGCGGTTGAGGTGTACATAGAAGCTGGAATAGCCGTTGGGGTGTGCGATGACGAGTGCTTTCCCGAAGCCATATTCGCCCACGATGGCACGAGAGACGTATCCGTCGGCGATGGAATAGATGCCGAAGTTTACCCCACGTTCGGTTTTTACATCTATTCCGCCGTGGAAATGGTTGGGTCGGGGCTCTCCAAAGTTCCCTGCAAGCTGTACATGTATGTGCACAGGGGAACCAAACGAGAGTGCTGCAAGCAATAAACTAACGAAGAGTTGCATTTGCTTTATATTGTTTTTTGTTTCTTTTTATTCGTTTAAAGTCGCTAAGGAACACTCGGAAACCTATTAGGTACTATGCAAAATAGTATTTATAGGAACAATAGGGAACCTAAAAAACTATCCCCCATAGTGCCTCCCCAAAACCTAAATGCCCTAAAGCGGCTACCTTTCGGCAAGCAATTGCCCATCTTTATAGGCTCGAAGCCCGCCTTGACGCCCTTGGACAACAACCTCGCCGCCTATCCATTCCGTCATGGAAAGCTCCTCCGTAAGCTGGAAAAAACGTTCGACCCTGTCTCCAACTATTTCTATTACAGCAGGTTCTATACGTTCTTTCTCACAGATAACTGCGTTTACGGCTATCCTTCTCATCGTGTCGGAGGCATCGGAAGACCTCTTTTGTGCATTGCTTCCTGCACTGCGCGGTCGTCGGCAATAACCGGTCGGTCAGCATCGGAAGTTGTTTTGCCCTGGTCTTTATGCACCGGTTCACCTCCAACATTACGTATCGGGTACGTATTATTGGTTGAATCGGCAGCTGCTGCAGGCGTTTGCTTCTGCTCGTGCATGCGTATCAGCTTGATATTGGTAATTGCCAAGAGTCGGAAAGTGGTTGAACGCTCTTGCGGTTGCGGCATAAAGAAGTAGCCACGCACCCGCTTTATGCCCACATGCCCTGCGTCCCGGATAGGCACAGCCTCGTGTCCTTCGCTGAAGAAGCGTGCTGTTTCGGTTGCAATACTGTCGTTTCCGAACGTTACGGTAAACACTGCCATGCCCTCGCGTGTACCATCTTGCACGATGAAAAGCGGGTCGAACTCGAGCGTCAGCAGGTCTCCCTTATGGAAAGCAGTATCTGTTTTAACCTCAAAATAATGGTAGTTGTAAGGCGGTTGTGGCATTAATATCATTGCTTTTGCCCTGTTCCACACATTAGCAGTATCGCCTTTGAGCGAAGCATCGCCGTATTGACTGAAGTCGGAAGCCGATATACCTTGCGCTTGTGCTTCCTTTTTCAGTCGTTCGTCTATATTTTCGTAAATCTTTTTCAACCGTTCGGTGTGCCGCATATAGTATTTCAGCGAACTTTCGAACTTTGTTTCGTCTATTCCGTAGCGTTCAAACACAGCCAACTTGTAGGCTTCTTGTTCTGTTGGATTGGCATTTTTAACCGCTGCCATCGACATTGCTACGTGGTAATCGTACAACAAATCCTCCATTTCTCCGGGCTGAATGTAGTCGGAAGGCACGGTAGGCTTACACGAAACCAGCACGAAAGCGAGCAGAACCCATAGTTTTGCCCACGCAACTTGTACTGTGCTGTGTTTCTGTGTGTACATTATTGTAGTTTATTCTTCGCTGTTTTCGGTTGTACTTGTTGTTCTTTCGGCTATGTCGTCGGTCGTTTCCGTTGTCGGCGGCATAGTTTTCGTGTTGTTGAAGTCGCCCCGAAAGAAAAGGAAAAGCACAACCACACCCACCGAGATGCAGGCATCGGCAAAGTTGAAGATTGCCGAAAAGAAAGTAAAATCCTCGCCTCCCCACACCGGAAGCCACTCGGGGAAGGTGCCGTGGAAGAGCGGAAACGAGAACATATCTACCACGTTGCCCATCAATACAGAGGCATAGCCTTCGCCCCACGGTACCAAATGGGCTGGCGGAAGATTGGTATAATAGGGGTGCGACGCCGTGAAGATTTCGCCATAGAAGAGCGAATCCAAGATGTTTCCGGCTGCTCCGGCGTATATCATGCTCAATACGATGATGTAACCCATGCGTGCTCCCTCTTTAATACGCTTGTAAATGTACCACGTCAGCGCACCTACGGCAACTATCCGGAACAGGCTCAGAAAGAGTTTGCTGCCTATTTCCATTCCGAAAGCCATGCCACGGTTTTCTATAAACGATATGCGAAACCAGTTGAACACGACGATTTCCTCGCCGATATTCATATTCAGCTTCACCCATACCTTTATTATCTGGTCAATCAGCAGTAACAAAACGATGGTTGTTACTGCGATTGTGCATTTCCCTTTGTTGCTCATTTCAACCTTTAATGGTCTTTATTGGCTTGCTTCGATGCCACGCTGAGGGTTGCATGCGGCACTATGCGGAGGCGTTCCTTGGGAATTAGCTCTCCCGTAATGCGGTCTATGCCGTACGTCTTGTTGTCTATGCGCACCAATGCAGCCTGTAAGCTTTGTATAAACTTCTGCTGTCGCTGTGCCATTTGCACCAACTCCTCCTTGGTTTGGTTTGTACTGCCTTCTTCCAGAGCCTTGTAGGTAGGCGAAGTGTCGTTTACGTCGTTGGTGTTTTTATTCATCAAGACCTTCATTGTCTCTTCGTAGTCCGACTTAACAACCTCTAATCGTTGGTTAATGATAGCGCGAAACTCCTCGAGTTCCTCATCGCTGTAACGCTTCTTTCCTTCCATAGTTTTTAGTTTAATAGTATCTCACTTGGATTTATCTGTTCTCTATATATGTAATAAGGTGTACTGCACCGTGATGGAAGAGCGTCCAGCCACCACGTGCAGTATCCTTCTCTATGCTTTTTGCACAAGTATTTTGAGTTTAAAGTCGTCGAACTCCACTTCCGTCCCATCGTTTTCGGCTACCAGAATATTGTTTGCCAACACCTGATTTTTTATAAATTCGCCAAAGGAATCGATGGCAGCGACTGCTTCTTCGTTCGGTTGTACGGTAACGATGATACGGTCTGTTATTTCAAAACCGGTTTCCTTGCGGAGGTTCTGAATACGGTTGATAAGTTCGCGCGCCATTCCTTCCCGCTTCAGTTCGTCGGTAAGGTCTACTTCGAGTGCTACGGTGAGGTTGCCTTCGTTGCTTACAAGCCAGCCCGGCATGTCCTCCGAGATTATCTCTACATCGGCTACGTCTACACTGACAGGCTCGCCTTGCAGGTCGAAAGTATAATTTCCGCTCTGCTCGAACTGTGCTATTTCGTCTTGGCTCAGGCTATTCATCTTTGCTGCAACGTCTTTCATGAGTTTGCCGTACTTCTTTCCCATGACACGGAAGTTGCACTTTACCTTCTTCACGAGTATGCCCTGACCTTCCACAAAGTTGAGTTCCTTCACATTAACTTCGTGTTTTATGAGGTCTGCCATGGCTGTAATGCGCTGTCGTTGCGTGTCGTCGATGGCTGGAATCATGATTTGTGCAAGTGGCTGGCGCACTTTAATGTTCACCTTACGGCGCAAAGCCAGCACCATGGAGGTGATGCGCTGAGCCATGTCCATGCGTGCTTCGAGGTCGGTGTCTATGTCTGCCATGTTCGCAACGACCCATTTGTCAAGGTGTACGCTCTCTTTCTTCCCCCCAAGGTCGTGATAGAGCTGGTCAGCATAGAACGGAGCGAACGGTGCGAGCAGCTTTGCCACCGTCATAAGGCAGGTGTACAGCGCATCGTAAGCACTGCATTTGTTGCCGCTCATCTCCTTTCCCCAGAAGCGTTTACGGTTCAGACGCACGTACCAGTTGCTCAAATCGTCGTTCACAAAGCTGTCTATCAGTCGTCCGGCACGGGTTGGGTCGAACGATTGCAGCTCTTTCGTAACCTTCTTCACCAACGAATTGAGCTTTGAAATTATCCAACGGTCTATCTCTGTTGCGTCTTCCGTCAGCACGGCAGCCCCTTCTGCGGGTGCCTCGTAGTTGTCTACGTTGGCATAAAGGGCAAAGAAGCTGTACGTATTATATAATGTGCCGAAGAATTTGCGGCGGCATTCGTCCACGCCTTCGGGGTCGAACTTCAGGTTATCCCACGGTTCGCTGTTGGTCATCATGTAGAAACGCACCGGGTCGGCACCGTATTTCTCCATCATTTCGAACGGATTGGTAACGTTGCCTACGCGCTTGCTCATCTTGTTTCCCTTTGCATCGAGCACGAGTCCGGTAGAAATTACGTTCTTAAACGCAACCGAATCGAACACCATTGTGGCGATTGCGTGGAGCGTGAAGAACCAACCGCGTGTCTGGTCTACCCCTTCGTTGATGAAGTCGGCAGGATAGAAAGCTGGTGGAACGGCTGTTCCGCTGTATGTAGAATGTACAAGTTGCTTGCGATATTCCGCCTCCGTCAGTCTTGTTTTTGCCAAACCTTCCTTGTTTATCTCGCCTTCGAACGGATAGTGGAGCTGTGCATACGGCATGGAACCGCTGTCGAACCACACGTCAATGAGGTCGTCCTCACGCCTCATCGGCTCTCCTGCATCGCTTACGAGTACGATGTCGTCCACGTAAGGGCGGTGCAGGTCGATGCGGTCGTAGTTTTCCTGACTGTAATCGCCCACGACGAAACCGCGTTCCTTAAGCGGATTGCTCTTCATAACGCCTGCACTGACGGCTTTTTCAATCTCGTTGTAGAGCTCTTCGACCGATCCGATGCACTTTTCGTTGCGGTTTGAGTCGCGCCAGATGGGCAACGGCGTACCCCAGAAGCGCGAACGGCTCAAGTTCCAGTCGTTCAGGTTCTCCAACCAGTTGCCAAAACGTCCCGTACCGGTTGATTCCGGTTGCCAGTTAATGGTCTTGTTGAGTTCCACCATACGTGCTTTGGCAGCGGTGTCCTTGATAAACCAGCTGTCGAGCGGATAGTAAAGAATAGGCTTATCGGTACGCCAGCAGTGCGGATAGTTGTGTGTATGTTTCTGAATATTGAAGGCTTCGCCAGCCATTTTCATCTCCATACACATCACGATGTTAAGGTCTTCCGCCTTTTCCGATGCTTTCTTGTCCCACACGCCATCAGGATTGAAACGTGAGTCGTAGGCATTCTTCACGTAGTCGCCGGCGTGTTTGCCGTAAGCCTCCTTGTTTACACAGGCTTCGATAAAGTTCTTGTCGAGTTCGTTTAAGGTGTAATACTTGCCTTGCAAGTCCACCATGGGTCGTGTTTCTCCCTTTTTTGAAATGAGGTAGAGTGCCGGAATGCTGGCATCTCGTGCTACTTTGGCGTCGTCAGCACCGAAAGTAGGTGCTATGTGCACGATACCTGTACCGTCTTCGGTGGTAACGTAGTCGCCAAGAATAATGCGGAAGGCTTCGGTTTCCATCTCTACGAATGCGTCTCTGCCGTCTTCGCTTTGGAATACCTTATCTTTGTGCGCCTCGGCGTAGTTGTTTACGAATGCGGGAGCAAGTTCTCCGATGCGTTCAACGGGCTTAACCCATTTCATGAGCTGCTCGTAGTGAATGCCTTCTAAGTCGGTTCCCATTACCTTTCCTACGATACGGTAGGGCAAAACCTTATCGGCTGGTTCGTAGGCAGGCATTTCGCCTTCCTTCACTTCGCCTTCGGGCTTGAAGTAAGCCGCCACTCGGGTAGATGCCAGTACCACTGTTGCCTTGTCGGCAGTGTATGGATTGTAGGTTTCAACTACCACATATTCTATCTTCGGACCCACACAGAGTGCCGTGTTCGATGGCAATGTCCATGGCGTAGTGGTCCAAGCAATGAACGATGGCTTGCCCCAAGCGTTGGTCTTGATGCCTTGCTTCCGGCAGAAAGCAGCCCAATCGGTTTCCACGATGGTGAAGTGCACCGTTGCAGTGGTATCTTTCACATCGCGATAGCAGCCGGGCTGGTTCAGCTCGTGGCTCGAAAGTCCCGTGCCTGCAGCCGGCGAATAGGGCTGAATGGTGTAGCCTTTGTAGAGCAAACCCTTGTTGTAGAGCTGCTTCAACAGCCACCAAAGCGTTTCTATATATTTGTTGTCGTAGGTGATGTAAGGGTGGTCGAGGTCTACAAAGTAGCCCATATCCTCGGTAAGCTTACGCCATTCGGCTGTAAACTTCATCACGTTCTCACGACATTTATGGTTGTATTCTTCGGTAGAAATGTATTTTTCCGACGCCTTGTTGTCGATGTCTTTCTTCGTAATGCCCAGTTCTTTCTCCACGCTGAGTTCCACAGGCAGTCCGTGTGTGTCCCAGCCAGCCTTGCGGTGTACCTGAAAGCCCTGCATTGTCTTGTATCTGTTGAAGGTATCTTTAATGGCACGTGCCAGCACATGGTGTATTCCGGGGTGCCCGTTTGCAGAGGGGGGACCCTCGAAGAAGACGAATTGCGGTGCACCCGCGCGCTCGTCGATGCTCTTATGGAAGATGCCGTGCTGCTTCCATTCTTCCAACACGTCCTTGTTGGTACGTACCAAGTTCAATCCGGTATGTTCGGCGAATTTCTTAGACATATTTATCTTTTTCTTTTACCTGTTTTCTTTAAGGTTGCAAATGTACGAAATATATTTTGATTATGGCGGGAAAATAACGAAAAAAGACGGGCAAAGAATTTGAAAGCATGTATTCGGCATATTAATAAAGGTACGGACAACTATTTAGAATTATATTATAATTAATAGGGGAATAGAGTTCGGAACTATCTGTCTGCCTATATGTTTAACTTATTTTAATGCGGTGAAAGCACAAATGTTACCTTTCTCTTTTATAAATAGGTGCTATCTTTGTAGCGGTAACAATAAAAACGAATTGCAATGGAGAACAAAATGAAGGCGAATTTGCCTAAGATAGACCAAGAGAAGTTAGACAAAATCTTCGAAATAGAAGACTTGTACGAAAGCGGAAAGATGTCGCTCGAAGAGGCACGGAAGCTGTTTGCCGAAAAGGTTGGCAAAATAAGACCGTACCATATAGCCCTTATAGAACAGACGATGACCGAGGAGGACGACCACGAGTGCATTCGCGTGAACATGACGAAGACGCTGCAGCTGCTCGATGGCTTCATGGACTACTCGCGACCGGACCTTCCCGACGACCACCCCATTACGCATTACTACCGTGAGAACGACGAGATGCGGAAGCTGCTGCTGTCGGCTGAAGACCTGATTCAGTACCCCGTAATCAAGAACCAATGGCTGGAACTATACGACAAGATTAGTCAATATCCGCTGCACTATAAGCGGAAACAGAACCAGCTCTACCCCGTGCTGGAACAAAAGGGCTTCACGCGCCCGACCACCGTGATGTGGACCTTCGACGACTTGGTGCGCGACATCATCAGAGAATCGGCTGCATTGCTCGCCGAAGACAAGGAAGAGGAATTCATTGCCAAGCAACGGGAACTCATAGACTATGCCCGCGACCTGATGCACAAGGAGGAAGTGATTCTCTATCCTACGTCGATGGCACTGATAAACGAACATGAATTTGAGGAAATGAAGGAGGGAGACCAGGAGATTGGCTTCGCTTTCTTCAGCGTGGAACATAAGCCCAAGACATCGGCAACGGCTACGCAACAGCCTGCAGGCGACGGTTTTGCACACGACTTGCAGGCGCTTCTGTCCAAATATGGCTACGGAATGGCACCCGAAAACAAGCTCGACGTAACTACCGGAAAACTTACTTTGGAGCAAATAAACCTGATTTACCAGCATCTTCCGTTCGATATTTCGTTCGTAGACGAGAACGAACTGGTGTGTTTCTACTCTGATACAGACCACCGTATCTTCCCCAGGAGCAAGAACGTAATAGGTCGCGAGGTGATGAATTGCCACCCGAAGAAGAGCGCACACATTGTTCGCGAAGTGGTAGACAAGCTCAGAAGCGGCGAACAAGACAAGGCGGAGTTCTGGATTAACAAGCCCGGCGTGTTCCTGTACATTACTTACGTGGCAGTGAGAGATGCACAGGGACGCTTCAGAGGTGTACTCGAAGTGATGCAAGACTGTACGCACATTCGTGAATTGGAGGGCAGTCAGACGCTGCTTACATGGGCGAACCATGGCAAAGAACCTGCCGGCAAGGGAACAGAAACGCCTGCAGAGAACAAAGAGAACTCCGACAAAACCGAGACGGAGGGGGCAAACGAAGCGATTACGGAGATTACGGAGGACACGAAACTGAAGGATTTGCTAAGGCAACACCCCTTCCTGAAGAAGCGTTTAGCCGAGATTACGCCCTCGTTCCGCATGCTGCAGACTCCTTTGGGCAAGCTCGTTGCATCGCGCGCAACCATAAAAATGATGAGCGAAAAAAGTGGTTTAGCCATCGAAAGAATAATCAATGGCATAACCGATATTATTAAAGACGAAGCACAAAAACAGAAAGCGAACAAGTAGAATGCACATGGCTCCGTCTGCCGAAACATCGGTCAGACGGAGTGTGCACATTGTCCCGGTTTGTAAAACAGGCTCTTTTGGAAAGCAAAACAGGCTCTTTTGGGAGGCAAGACAGGCGTTTTTGCAATGCCAATCCCACTGTTTCGCCATGCACTGATAATGAATGAGTTACATGAAGTCTATTCTTGTGAAAACACTTACACTTTTCTTAGGTGTCAGAAATATAACGGACGCAAGGCAGCCGGGAATGTAGGAGTGGCATTCATCGCATTCCTGACAGCCACGACAAGCAAAAATCAGGTTTTGTCCTTGGCGGAAATGTTCCGCTTCAGACCGTCGAACTTGGCACGTTTCACTGCCGAACCCTTGAAAAGGGCACGATATTGCTCGACGGTAAGGTTGTGCCAATCGGCTTTCGTCATGGCAAGCAGCTCGGACTTGGGCTGAAACTCGGGCGTAGTATTGGGCGTTGCAAACTTGTTCCATGGGCAGGCGGTCTGACAGCGGTCGCACCCATAGATGGTTGAACCCATGCTCTGTTTGGCTTGTTCGGAGAGTTCGCCACGGTTTTCGATGAGCTGATAGGACAGACAACGCTCGCTGTCGAAATTAAAGTCATCGGTTATTGCACAGGTCGGACAGGCTTCTATGCAACGGCGGCACTTGCCACAGCGGCTCGGCATGGGGCTGTCGTAGCTGTCGAACTCGAAAGGCAGGAAGATTTCGCCGAGAAAAAACATCGAACCGGCATGGGGAATGATGAGCTGATGGTTCTTTCCTATCCACCCTAAACCTGCCCGCTGCGCCCAATAGCGTTCCAAAACGGGAGCTGTATCTACAAAAACACGTATCTCTCCGGTGGGTTCTTCATGGTTATTGGTGTGAAAGTTGTTGATGATAATGGCAGCAAGCTGTCGTAGTTTCGCCTTCATCACATCGTGATAGTCCTGCCCGTAGGCGTAGGCAGCCAGCTGATACTCGGTTTCGGGCATGGTCTTGGCAGGTGCATAGTTCATGGCGAGCGACACGATGGACTTCGTTCCGGGCACGAGCAAGCAGGGATTGAGCCGCTTTTCGGTGTAGTTCGCCATGTAGTCCATCGTGGCTTGGCTGCCTTTGCTTATCCAACGGCGCACGGCAGCAGCCGTTTCGGCATCTACCGGTGCTGCAGGTACAACGCCACAAGCAAAAAAGCCGAGACTTTCTGCCTCGGCTTTAATCTCCTTCCTTGAATATTTTAAACTCATATCCTTCGTGTTTCAGCCACTCCAAAGCATGCGGCAAGGCGTAATGAAGCTTGTCGATGCTCTTCAACGAATCGTGAAACGTAATGATAGACCCATTGCGTGCGTACCTGCGGACGTTGCGGAGAACGTCGTGTCCCGTAAGCCATTTGGAGTAATCGCGGGTTACAAGGTCCCACATAACCACCCTGTACCTCCGTTTCACCCACCGATAGACACTATGGCGGAGCCACCCATGCGGCGGACGGAAGAACTTTGACTTGATAAGGGCGTTGGCTTCGGTTACGTCAACGGCATAGGTAAGGGTGAAATGCTTGAACGAACCCAGGTGATGATAGGTGTGGTTGCCCACCAGATGCCCCCTGCGCACCACTTCTTCGTAGAGTTCAGGATACTTCCTTACGTTGTCGCCAACCACAAAGAAGGTTGCTTTCGCACCATATTTGTCGAGCGTGTCGAGTATGAAAGGCGTTGCTTCGGGTATCGGACCGTCGTCGAATGTGAGGTAGACGGCATGTTCGTCGGGCGACATTCGCCACAAAGCGTGTGGGTAAAGCCATCGCAACCAGCGTGCAGATTGTTCTATAAACATAAGTAAATGTGTACTCGTTGTGCCATATAACAGCAGTTTGAAAATATTGTTTTTATGTGGCTGATCGAGAATAACCTATCTCTATCCTATCCGTAACCGCATATAAACAACTGGAAATAAGTACTGTTGCAGTTCTGTTGTGTATCAAAGCCTGTGCTAAAAAACGTAGAGGCGGACAAAAATCCGCCTCTTTTACGCTTATTGCATCTTGCCTCCGCGTGTCTCGTAGGCTTTCAACATACCCAAAAATTCGTTGTTATGTGCTGCAGCCCAGCGTGGATTGTTCTGCTCGTTTGCACGAATATACTGATACAATATCTGCAAGTGCATTGCACAAGAACTCATATTCATATTGAATGTACGTTCAGGAAGACTGAGATAATAGCGAATGTATTGTGCAGAAGTCTTCCACATGTCGTTGTACATAGCCTCTGCCTTAGCCTTCTTTCCTAACATATAGTAGGCATCAGCCATTATCGGACCACCCTTTACATACGAGAACGAAAGCGGAATATTATAGGTTGGCAACACTTTTTCGGCTTTTTCGAGCACCTTCAGTGCCTTGTCTTTCTTGCCTTCCAGTATCAAATTCATTGCCAGCTGCGCCATTTCGCGACGGTGTGTGTAGCACATTCGTATCACAGTTTCGTCGAGATAGACTCCCTTTGTGGCTACTCCACCCCATCGGAACTTGTTCATCATCACGTTATAAGTCTTCTCCGAGTCGAAGCTGCCGCCCTTTCGTGTGTTGAAAGGAGTGATGCGGTTCAGCAATCCTTCCTGTATGAAGTTGTCGCCAAGGTTCATGAAGTTGTCGCTACCTACGGTAACAGCCACGTAAAGCGGGCGTGTCCAGTTGCAGTTGGCAATCATTTCGAGCATCATGATGTCGTTCTTCAACAGTCCTTCCTTACCTGCGAGCGAGATAACCATACGGTCTGGAATGCTGTCGGCAGGCATCATCATGCCACTTCGGCGCACTGCTGCCTTGTCGATGGTCATATATAAGGTGTCAGTAGGTATGCGGTGGAACTGCGGATCCTTGGCGCGCACCCAATATTTCAGCACGTTCTTCAGTTCGAACGGGTCTTCGCCAAACTGTTTCCGAGCCTGTTCGGGGTTCTCTTTATACATCTCCTGAACTTGCTGTTTAAGGTTTGGTTCAATCGGAACGTACTCGTTTGTGCCACTTATATAGTCGAGACGGTTCCACCTGATAGGCACACTTGGCGATGTGTAGGCAGGTCGGCGCATCTGGTCGATGTACCAGTCGGTCTGCAAGTATGACAGGTTGCAGACGCGAGTATCGGTGCGCACGCCCTCAACATCTTGGTTGTACCACAGCGGGAAGGTATCGTTGTCGCCGTTGGTGAATACGATTGGATTGCCCTTTTCCTGCATGGAGTTCAGGTAGTTCTGTCCAAAGTCGCGGCAAGTGTAGCGATTTGAGCGGTCGTGATCGTCCCAAGTCTGCGATGCCATCTGTATCGGAACGATGATAGAGGCTGCCGATGCGATGGCAGCAGCAGTTGTTCCGGAGAGTTTCAGCTTCTTCAGCCAGTCGTAAATGGCAAGCACTCCGAGTCCGCACCATATTGCGTAAGCATAGAAAGAGCCTGCATACGCATAGTCGCGCTCACGCGGTTGCCCCGGCGTTTGGTTCAGATAGATGACGATGGCAAGCCCCGTCATGAAGAAAAGGAAGAACACTACCCAGAACTGTTGTATGCCTCTGCGACCTCTCCATGCCTGCCAGAACAGACCGAACAGACCGAGCAAGAGTGGCAGACAGTAGAAAACGTTGTGCCCCTTGTTGGCTTTCAGCTCGTCGGGCAGCAGGTCCTGGTCGCCATAGAGCATGTTGTCGATGAACGAAATACCCGTAATCCAGTTGCCGTGTTCGGGTTCTCCGAAGCTTGGCAAGTCGTTCTGGCGTCCGGCAAAGTTCCAAAGGAAGTATCGCCAGTACATAAAGTTGCACTGATAAGACAGGAAGAAGCGCATGTTCTCCATCTGTGTGGGCATCTTCACGCCGTCTACGTCGTGTCCTTCAATGCCTCCCATAATCTGTTCGTAGTCCTGTGCGTGTGCATTGTCCCACATACGAGGGAAGAACATGTTCTGTTCGAACACCTGCGAAGTCTTGTTCCGCACAAGGAAATAAGCGTCCGGCTCGTTTGGCGATGCCTTTTCCTTGCGTTCGTAAACAGGTTTCCCCTTCTTGATTTCGTAGTGTCTGCCGTCTTCTGCCACCTTTGGCTGGCTGGTATAAGCCTGTCCGTAGAGCTTAGGAGAGTCCTCATACTGGTCGCGTGCAAGGTAACTGCCGAGCGTGAAGATGTCTTCCGGCGAGTTCTGATCCATTGGAGGGTTCGCCGTCGAGCGTATTACGATTTCGGCATACGATGCGTATCCGATTATCATCATGAGCATACAGAGCAGCGCGGTGTTCTTCATGCGAGCCGAAACGAGCAGTTCCTTGCCACGTTTCATATTCAGCACGAAGTAGAAAACCGTAAGAATGACGACTCCGACGATGAATGCCGACCACCCGTAGCCTACGAATGGAATACCAATCAGTGCGAAAGCTATCAGGAAAGCAATGTTCTGTCGGCGCAGATTGCTGTCCTTGTACGTCTCGGCAATTGCCCAAATGAAGCTGCCGATGAGCAGCAAGATGTAGAGAATGGTACCCGTGTTGAAAGGCATACCGAGCGTATTGGTAAACAGAAGCTCGAAAAATCCCCCCACAGTAATAATGCCCGGCACCACGCCCCAGAGCACTGCGGCTACCAAAACGATAGATATTGCGAGCGCAACGAGCGACCCTTTGAGGTCCGCATTGGGCACACGCTTGTAGTAATAAACCAGAACAATGGCAGGAATACATAGCAAGTTGAGCAAATGGACGCCGATGGAAAGACCCGTCATGTAGGCTATCAGCACCAGCCAGCGGTCGGCATGCGGCTTGTCGGCATTGTCTTCCCACTTCAATATGAGCCAGAACACCACCGCGGTGAATGCCGACGAATAGGCATAAACTTCGCCTTCGACAGCCGAGAACCAGAAAGTGTCGCTGAAAGTGTATATCAATGCGCCCACCATGGCTGCCCCTTCGATGGCTATGAGCTTGCCCATCGAGATGTCTTCGCCGTCGCGCACGATGAGCTTACGGGCGAGATGGGAGATTGTCCAGAACAAAAACATGATGCAAGTTGCCGACAACAGTGCGCTCATAGTGTTCACCATGCGTGCCACTTGGGTCGCATCGCTTGCAAAATGCGAGAAAAGATTGGCTGTAAGGGCAAAGAACGGTGCCCCGGGAGGGTGCCCTACTTCAAGCTTATAGCCTGTTGTTATGAACTCGGGACAGTCCCAGAAACTTGCCGTTGGTTCTATTGTGGAACAGTAAACAAAGGCGGCTATCAGGAAAGCGAGCCACCCCAGCGTGTTGTCCACTAATCTAAACTTCTTCATTTATTATATATATAATAATGTGTAAATCGGTTTTTACTACTCGTAAGCCTACTTATTCAAAGTAGAATGCAAAGGTAATGCTTTTTTCCTGTTACCTTTTAAAGGCTGTATAAAAATAAGTTAAAGGCAGGTTTTTAAAGTTATCGCCGATGTCTTTTTGTCTTTTAATCGAACGGAGGCTGCCTTCTTGTTGAAAGGACATGGCAGAACATACAAATAAAAGACAAGGCAACGATGCCACGTTCACCCTCTGCAGGGGCATGTCTCATGGCATTCCTGACAATCACGGACAACAAACGGACGCCTAATTAGTGCCCAGCTCGTGTGCCAAAACCTTTGCGGCGTGCTCGCCCATCGCCTTGTATCCTTCAGGGTTAGGGTGCAGCCAGTCGCCACTTTGCCATTCCTTGCGCAGCTGTCCGGGCTTTTGTGGATTGCGCATGACGGCATCGAAGTCGATAAAGCCGTCGGTCTCGTGTGTCGTCCTTATCCATTCGTTCACGGTCTGGCGTGCCTTCTCGCGTGCCTTGGTGTAATAACCTTTACACCCTTTAAACGGAGTTATCGTGCCCATATACACTTTCAGTCCTCGCGCATGCGCCTTTTGGGTCATTTCCCGATAGGCTTCTATCAGCTGACGTGCCGTTTCTGCGGGATTCTTTGAAGTGCCAATATCGTTGATTGCCTCGAATATGATAACCGAGCGCAGTCCGTTCTGTCCAAGAATATCGCGGTCGAAGCGTTCCCGTCCGGGTGTTCCCAAGCCTACAGACAGTATGCGGTTGTCGCCAATGCCGAGGTTCAGCACGCCCGTTCCAGCTTTTCCGGGTGTGTTGATGGCCGCCGAAAAGATGTCGGTCCAGCGGTCTTGTGCATTGTCGATACTCGCTTTTCCGTCGGTAATGCTGTTTCCGAGAATGGCAATTGCCGATGCGTTGGTGCCAAGCACTTCTATTCCGGCTATGTTAAACCAGTGTTTTTCGCGGAAAGCGGTGCTGAAACTGGTATTGCCGTCGGCTTTTCCTTTCAGAATGTAGGTGGTTGTGCGCGACCCCATGTGCACGGTGGGCAGCTTGGGTGCCTTCAGGTAGTTGATGGTAATGGCTATTCGCTCCAATGGTTGCAGTCTGAAGCGTAGGGAATCGGAGTACACTGCCTTTCCAGCAGGCAGGGTAACGCCGTCTCTGCCGTTGAATTTAAGATACCTAACCGTTTCTTTGTCTATGTCGTACTCGTTTTCTGCCCGTGCAACATACACGCTTTCCATCTCCACAGGTTCGTCTGACAGCTCGTTGCTCAGCTTCAGTCGGATTGTGTTTCCGCCGATGCTCACCTTTACAATTTGCCTTACTGCCCTGTCGTCCAGCTGGTTGTTGTAGGGCATGAACCTTTTATCGACGGTTTGCGGGGCGCAAGTCCATGTGCCCACCCAGCGTTCTTGCTGTGCGAATGTGGCAATGCCGGAAAGCAGCAGCAGTGCCGTCATAAAGCTACGTATATACATTATTCTAAACAGTTTATTCGTCTTGTCGCCACAAAGTTACGAAATTATTTCAAGAAAGTGCGCTGCATGCACCACCAAAAGCAGCCCTCCACAGAACGACAGGTGCTCCGTGCCAGCCCGATGCCTACGGAAAAGGGAGTACAAATCCCTTGCACTCCCTAAACTCATTATAAAATACTTCTAATGAATAATTTTAAAAAACAACTTTATTAAATCAAAATGTCTCTTTCCCATATATGGAGGGGGTAGCGGGAATGCCCGTGTTGCATTCCACTGCCCAGCCGGTCATGGCCTTGCTACCTCCCCTCCGCCTGACAATGCAGAGGCCTCGGGATAGCTGGTTAGGCTCAGCTGACAGGCATGCACCGCTGACTGAACATGTGGGTTGTATGGTCGTGGCTGTCCGACAGGCTTGCTTGCCCATGCAAGCAGGGGCAGCAGCGACGGCAACCAGACTTGCCGCAACCTTTCCCGATGTGCCTGCAGCAAATGGGTACGCACCCTGTTTAGGCGCAGCGTGCATTGCACTATCGGTCATTTCTGCTATTTTCTTTTTTTACTATTAAGTTAATACAGCAAATTTAAATAAAAATAATGATACTGCCAAATATTTTTCACAGAATTTTCATGCTTTTTTCATCTTTCTTCAGGAATTGTATCAGTTTGTAACCTTTTTGTCTTTACGATACGTTAAAAATGCTTTCACTTCCTGACTTGCAAACGATTGCATATGAAAATATGCGAAAAGTTGATACTTTCTATAGGTTATTCCGCCACGTGTGTGTACCTTTGCACGCAGAGAACCCCAATATAGGGATTCAGTGATTAGGTAAATAGGTTTTTTTCATGATAATTATTAACAGGTTATTTTTGTTCGATGAAGAGGTAAAAGTAAATGAAACATTTTGAATACTTCATGTAAATAGTTTTTCATAGGTATAAATTCAGATTATATTTTTGGTTCAACGGGGCTCGTAGGCTGTGAAGCAAGCGAGCTCTTTTTGTGTATATGGCTGTGGCTGCTCTGCCAGGGCACTGTGCAAGACGGTCTGTCTGGCTGTGCAAAAGAGCCTGTTTTGCATGGTAAAACAGTGCCTTTTACCGTGCAAAAGGCACTGTTTTGTTTTTCAAGGGCGTGGGGGCTGTTGCCTTCCATGGTGCTCCGTGGGTTCCATTACGCCTACGGGCAACTGCCAGTTTCAGGGTTTAGGGTGCACACTTTCCGTGCGCATACGTACACAAACAAGGCGAAGTTTTCTTGTTTGGCAGCCATCTTTTTCGTAACTTTGTGCTTCGTATGGTAAAGAAAGTCATTAAATTTGCAAAATGGATAGCCGGTTTGCTGTTCGTTTCCTCTATATTGAGCGTGGTGGCATACCGCTTCATACCTGTCTATTTCACGCCCCTGATGTTTTCGCGCTGCTTCGAACAGATTGTGAACGGAGAGAAAATAAAGTTGTATCACCACTGGATTTCGTTAGAAGAAATGCCCCCATCAATGCCCGTTGCCGTAATGGCGAGCGAAGACCAGCGCTTTCTTACGCACCACGGCTTTGACTACAAGGCGATAGAACAGGCGGCGAAAAGCAACCTGAATGGCGGAAAGAAGCTGCGCGGTGGCTCTACCATTTCGCAACAAACGGCAAAGAACGTGTTCCTGTGGCAGGGACGGTCGTGGCTGCGCAAGGGATTGGAAGCGTACTTCACTTTCCTTATCGAGACTTTCTGGAGCAAACAGCGCATCATGGAGGTGTATCTCAACTCCATAGAGATGGGCGACGGCATCTACGGAGTGCAGGCTTGTGCAGAGAAAAACTTCGATGTGGACGCACGAAACCTTACCCGTTCGGACTGCGCACTGATTGCTGCGACGCTGCCCAATCCCCGCCGCTTCTCGTCGAAAGCACCGGGACCGTACATGCGCAAGCGGCTAAGGCAGATTGAAACACAGATGAAGCACATACCGGCATTCCCGTCAGACAAATAGAAAAGAGGACTACAGACTACTGAAATGCAAGAGAAAACAGAAAAAAAGATAAAGGAACTGCTCGCCCAACTGAACGAAAGCCAGCGCGAAGCAGTGGAATATTGCAACGGACCATCGTTGGTTGTGGCAGGCGCAGGCTCGGGAAAGACACGCGTCCTGACTTATAAGATTGCCTATCTGATAATGTACGGCGTGCTGCCTTACCGCATTCTTGCGCTCACTTTCACCAACAAGGCAGCGCGGGAAATGAAGGAACGCATCGGAAATTTAGTCGATAAAGACCTTGCCGACCGTCTTTACATGGGCACGTTCCACTCGGTTTTCTCCCGCATTCTCCGTGCAGAGGCACAGCGCATAGGCTACAACAGCAACTTTACCATATACGACGAAACCGATTCGAGGTCGCTCCTGAAGTCGATTATCAAGACTTTGGGACTGAGCGACAAGGACTACAAGCCGTCCACGGTGCACAGCATCATATCGATGGCGAAGAACCAGCTCGTCGGTGCCGATGCTTTTGCTGTCAGCAATGGCGGACAGAGTGGCTTAAAAGGGGCAAAACTGAAAGCCGTTTCGCAAATCTATGCTGCCTATCAGGCTCGTTGCAGGCAGGCAAACGCCATGGATTTCGATGATTTGCTGGTGAACACGTTCCGCCTTTTCAACGAAAATGCCGACATTCGCAACAAGTATGCCGAGCGCTTCCAGTATATTCTGGTAGACGAATACCAGGACACGAACTTCGTGCAAGTGGCTATCGTGAAACTCCTGACAGCCAAGCACCAGCGCATTTGCGTGGTGGGCGACGACTACCAGAGCATCTATTCGTTCCGGGGAGCGAGCATCGACAACATCTTGGACTACCAAAAGAAGTTCGACAACGTACAGGTTTTCAAGCTGGAACGCAACTATCGGTCTACCCGGAAGATAGTGGAAGCTGCAAACTCGCTCATGAAACACAACGCCCGACAGATACCGAAAGACGTTTATTCGGAGGAAAGCGAAGGGGCAAAAATAAGCTACCGACCTTGCTACAGCGACAAAGAAGAAGCCATGGTGGTGGTGAAAGAGATTAAAAAGCTAAAGCGTTCGCAATCGTTTGGCTATGACGGCTTTGCCATTCTCTACCGAACCAACGCACAAAGCCGCAGCTTTGAGGACGAATTACGCAAGTCGGCTATTCCCTATAAGATATTTGGCGGACTGTCGTTCTATCAGCGCAAGGAGATAAAAGACATCATAGCCTACTTCCGTCTGGTGGCTAACCCGAACGACGAAGAAGCCTTCAAGCGCATCATAAACTATCCGGCACGAGGCATCGGAGGCACTACGCTGATGAAAATAATAGACTGTGCCAGTGCCAACGAAGCCAGTCTGTGGGACGTTATAGGCAACGCTGCACGCTACAATTTGGACATTAACAAGGGAACGGCGGCGAAACTAACGGCGTTCGTCGAGCTAATCAATGGCTTTATCCGCGATTTGGCTATGTCAGACGCCTACACCTTGGGGGCGAAAATAATAAAAGAAAGTGGCATCTGGGCGGATTTGGCACAGGGAACAGCCCCCGACGACGTGGCACGACGCGAGAACCTGGAGGAGCTTCTGGCAGGAATGCAAGCCTTTGTGGACGAAAGAAGAGAGGAAGGACGGGCAGACGAAACCTTCCTGACCGACTTTCTGCAAGAGGTGGCGCTCTATTCCGACTTGGACAAGGCGGACGATGGCAGCCCCAAAGTGTCGCTCATGACTATCCATGCCGCCAAAGGCTTGGAGTTTCCGGTGGTGTTTGTCGTTGGCTTGGAAGAGAATATATTTCCTAACGCAATGGCTGCCGGCTCGCGAAAGGAGCTTGAAGAGGAACGCCGACTGCTCTATGTGGCAATAACAAGGGCAGAACGGTTCTGCTATCTCACCAATGCGAAGAACCGCTACCACTTCGGCACGATGCAATTCAACAATCCCAGCCGCTTCCTGAAGGACATAGACCCTGCCTATATAGACACAGAGGGCGAACCCTATAGTGGCAGTGGCAACCGAATGCCGTGGGACGAACCTGCCAGAAGCAGCCGATGGCAGAACGCAAACCCCGTGGCAAGTCAGTTTAAAGCCGACCCCCGACCGAAAATAACGTCTCCACGGACTCCTGAACGTGCCGCAGATCCATTGTCGGAACGCACGAAACAGCGACTGATAAGCGAGGGCGGAAACTTCAGAAAGCTGTCGGCAGCCCTCTCAAACGGTGGCAGACAATCTGCAGCACCCTCCCGGACAACCGCTCCGGACGCAGTTTCAGGGAATGGACTTACAGTTGGCGCGACCATTGAACACCAGCGTTTCGGCATCGGCGTAGTAGAAGCAATGGAAGGAACAGGCGAGAACGCAAAAGCAACCGTAACGTTCCGCAATGCAGGAACGAAACAGTTGCTTCTGAAGTTTGCCAAATATAAAATATTGTAGGCTGGTTCCGGAATTATCTTTGTAACGTGGATCCGACATAAGAACCCACGTTACATTTAATCAAATTTGCGTATCTTTGTACACAATCATTAAGTTTGAGACTGATGTCATACATAAAACAGCTCTTTTGTACCTTGATTCTGATTGCCACCATAGCCACAAATGGTATGGCTTTCGGTAATGAAAAGGATTACCTTTCCTTTGATGTGAAGGAAAAGAACTTCGTTGATACAATTCCAATTGTCTATAGGTATGGTCAGATCTTGATGCCTGTAACCATCGAAGGTAGGGCATACAATTTTCTGTTGGATACAGGTGCCGGGTTAGGACTTATCAATCTACCAACAGATATTAAATTTAACGAAAGCCAGAAGAGTATTTCGTTCAGCGATGCCAACAGCCAGTCGCTCGTTCGAAAGACGGTTACATTGCCTGAATTAAAGATTGGAAACCTCACCTTACGCAATTATCCCTGTGTCATCTCCAAGACTCCATTCTCATGTGCCAATGATGGAATAATAGGTTTCAACCTTATTCGCAAGGGGATTATCATAAAGATAGACCTTCGCGCAGGTCATATTATCCTCACTGACAAGAAGAAATTCTTTAAGAATGAGCCAGGATACAAATCCAAATATATATGTACCGATGTGCCAATCGTGCAATTCGCGACTTCTTATGGCAAGTCTCGTGAATTAGCTGTATTCGATACAGGCTATAATCAGATGTTTTCAATAAACCTGCGAGAGGTTTATGATTTGTGGGCAAATCCTAATATCAATAAAGAAGCTGTAGAATTCTCAGCACAGACAGTGTGGACAGGAATGGGATCTTCGGGTTCAATCTCTGTAAGTGGTACAGTTGAAAACGAAGAACACTTTATGAACTTGAAGCATCTCAATACTTTTGGTGTTTCATTCGACTCTGTTCCATGTACTGCGAGTCCAAACTTTTGCAACATTGGAGGTAAATTGCTTAAATATGGAACAATGATTATTGATAACAATACGCATCGTATGATCTTTCAACCTTATACCAACAGCAATCATATAGATGTCAATGAACGTGTTCAGAACTTTACAGTTTCATTGAGAGATAACACCCTTTTCGTTTCAAAGATTAATGAAGCATCAGACGAGTACGCCCAAGGATTGCGTGTCAATGATGCCATTACCGAAGTGGAAGGCATTGCTGTTTCCAATTATTGTGATTTAATAGAAGCAGTAGCAGATATCAAACGTTCTTATTTTGTAAAATTCAGAGGAACCGATGGAAAGGAAAAGCAGGTTCTAATAACTAAGTAAATCAGACAGCAGTATAGCTATTGCATAACCGTCTGATGTATAGTGCATTATAGCTCCCACCGTCTTACACGGCAAAACAGCCCCTTTTACACGGCAAAAACAGGCCTTTTGCAGTGCAAAACAGCCTGTTTCAGAACACAAAACCATATTTTAAGCTTTTCGTTGGAATTATCCTTACAAATCGGAAATCATTTCAAGGCTGGTTCTAAAAATGGTTTTCGCCTCCTGCCTGCACCTGTTTGATGCTCCAAAAAGGTAGCCTCTACCCTATCCTTTTTACTGCACTTTCAAACGAGCCGTGGTCGAACGCACGTGCCTTCAGCTTGGAACGATAAGTATAAACGGTGGTCAGGCTGGCTCGGAGGATAGACGAGATACGGACATTGTCGCTGATACCCAGCCTGATAAGAGCCAGAATGCGCAGTTCGGTGGTAAGACGCTCGTCGCCTTTCGGAACTATCTGTGCGTCTTTGCGCAGCAACAAGTTCACTTCTGCAACGAAATTAGGAAATATATTCAGGAAAGCTGTATCGAAATTGATATAGTATTCGTGCGTGGCAATCTGTGTAAAAGAATTGTTTTTCAGTTCCGTATAGAGTTCTTCCATACGTTTTTCGCGTGCCAGACGGTTGTAAATCTTCCGCTTGGCTTCAGCTTGGTCTATTAAATTCGATGCCAATTCCAGGAAGCGGGCAATGTATTCTTCCTTGATATTATTGGCTTCGCAAAGCTGTGCATTCACTTTGCTAAGGTCTTCCACGGCTTTGTTCAGCTGCTTGTTCATCAAAACCATTTGTGCATGCGTCTTTCGGTAGCGTCGAAGATACCTCCAAATGAAGAAGACCGCCACGACGAGGGCGATGGCAACGACACTTACGGCAAGCAGGAGCCCGAAGATGTGCATGCGCTGGGCACGCTGCTGTACGCTGTAAGCCGAGAAGATGCGGGGCAAGATGTACGCATTCTGGACGTTGCGCAGGCGTGTGCCATAGAAATTGGCATCTTCTATCGAGATGTTCAGACAGTTATAAGCCCGCTCTATGTCGCCTTGCTCGAACAGTACAGCCGCCAAAAGGCGCATGGAGTTGTTCTCCTTGGACGACGAACAGATGTCGCTCATTGCGCTTTGCACAAGATAAGCGTGCTGTTGCCGGGTATTCCCAAGCTTGGAATAAAGTTCCGACAGGTCGAAACAGATCATTGCGTATTCGTGATCGTCCTTCTTCCATCGCTTCAGGTAGTTTTTCAGTATGTCGATGGCTTTCTGCGTGTGTCCCCTCTTGCTCAGTTCGGCTGCCTCTGCACGCACATACGCATACGTATCCTTATACGGACTGGACAGGATAAGCCTTCTGAAGTGTTCTGCCCGAGCCTCGTACGAAGCGTGCAACTGGGTTCCTGCAGTGTATTCGGACATCAACGACATCAGCAGATACCATTCGTCGTAGAACTCCTGGAGCAATCTGTCGTCGAGAACCGACACATTTATGCTGTCCAACAAGTCGCGCGATTTATCAAAAAGTGCTGCCAGCGTATGCACATGCACCTTTTTAAGTTGCGCTTCAGCCAACCATTTCGCATCGTTCATACGCTTTGCGTAGAGAATGGTACGGTCGGCGTAAGCCAAAGCCGAGTCGAACCGGAAAGATTCGTACTCTTCGTAGAGCTGCATACATATTTCGTAGCGTTGCCTGTCGGTAAGATGTGGAGTAGAAAGGCGTTGGCGTATGTCGCCTATCCGTGCCAGCTTCTTGTCGGTTATGGCTTTGCTTTGTTCTATAAGACGGTCCAACGCATCGTATTCAGCGGTTGCCATTACGGCAGAGCTATGCAATAATGCGAAGAAAAGAAGTAGACACCAACACAGAAACGTGGCTTTGTTTTTTTGGAGGTCTTTTTGTTTCATTCTATAATAACCGTAATTCGGATATACAAAGGTAGACAGAATTATTGGAAAGTACAAATTTTGACATGAAAAAAGTGTACCATGAAAGCATCATACCCCTGGTACACTTCACGTTTAGTTACGTTTTGATTGAGAGCGTTCACTCTTGCACCTATTCTGCAAGGTCTCAATTCCTTGTTTCCTGAAACATCTTTTCTACCATTAAATGTTATTTCATCACATTGCCTCACGGCAGCTCTTTTGTTAAATCTGTTGCAAAGATAAGCAATAAAATCGGTGTTGCAATGCGTTGCAAACATAAATCTAAGTCGCCATATAGCCTATAAAAATCATATATCACTTATTTTCAGATATTTATATATATTAATAGAGATTTCACATGGTTGAAAAATCTAAACTAATTCGCAATATAGAAAGCGCGGAACGAAACAAATTGGGGTATAGCAGAACAAGAATAACCGTAAAAACAAAGAGTGGAAACAACATAGAAAGATGGTATTTCCTTCTGCAAAAAACATATATCATGTCCATTCCAAGCCAGGAAAAGCATCTGCTCTGGCGCATTTCGTGCCACGATTGTTCTTCCGTAATCTAATAAATATCATACGCCTAAAAACGGCCATCATGCTTCCGCAATGCAATAGAGGCTCTTTTACAACGCAAAACAGGCTCTTTTACCGTGCAAAAGAGCCTGTTTTGATTTATAGGGGTGTGGAGATTTTCTGGAGCATGGGTATCATAGAGTCATGGTTTCCCCATGACGCCAAGTGTCTTAGGCGTCATGGAAGGGGCTGTTTGCACCCAGGCTCCATAGGCTTCCTATGGTTTCTATGCGTCCGAAGTCCCGTTTATTTAAACTTCATGCCCAAGTTCCACATAATAAAGCTGTAGATGTCGGCTTGTTCCTCTAATTGCTTGGCAAGCGGTTTGCCGCCTCCGTGCCCTGCCTTGCTGTCGATGCGAATGAGAACGGGGGCTGTTCCGCCCTGGCATTCCTGCAATGTCGCAGCGAACTTGAACGAGTGTGCAGGTACAACACGGTCGTCGTGGTCGGCTGTGGTTACGAGTGTTGCAGGGTAGCTGACGCCTTTCTTCAGGTTGTGCAGCGGCGAATAAGAATACAAGTATTCGAACATCTCCTTGCTGTCTTCGCTCGTACCGTAGTCGGGAGCCCAGTTCCAGCCGATGGTAAACTTGTGGTAGCGCAGCATATCCATTACGCCCACTTGCGGAATGCACACCTTAAACAGGTCGGGACGCTGTGTCATGCAGGCACCAACGAGCAATCCGCCGTTGCTGCCGCCCATGATGGCGATGTGGTCCTTGCTCGTGAAGCTGTTGGTAACAAGCCATTCGGCAGCCGAAATAAAGTCGTCGAACACGTTTTGCTTCTGCATCTTCGTGCCTGCAACGTGCCATTCCTCGCCGTATTCGCTTCCGCCACGAAGGTTTACCTGCACGTAGATGCCGCCATTCTCAAGGAATGGTATGCGCATAGACGAGAAATTGGGGGACAGAGAGATGTTAAAGCCACCGTATCCGTAGATTAATACGGGGTTCTTGCCGTTGTGTTTCAGTCCTTTACGGTAGGTAAGGAACATTGGAACGTGCGTTCCGTCCTTGCTGATGAAGAACACTTGCTCGGTGGTGTACTTGCCAAGGTCGAACTTAACCTTGGGTTCGGTGTAGACGGTGCTCTTGTTCTGTGCCATGTCGTACTGGTAGATGGTGCCCGGAACGGTGAACGATGCAAAGCTGTAGAAGCATTCCTTTTGTCCACGTTCGCCGCTGAAGCCGGCTCTTCCAACCGTCGGCAGCTTTATTTCGTTGAGTTCCTTGCCTTCTAAAGAGTAGACATAAAGGTGCGTAGAGGCATCTTGGCTGTAGGTAAGCACGAGCTTGTCGTCGGCAAACTGGACGTCTTCGAGCACGCCTTTGCTTTCTCCGATGAGTTCTTTCCAGTCTTTGAAGCCCGGCTTATGTATGTCGGCAACCATTACCCTGCCCCGTGGTGCCCCGTCGTTGGTAAGCAAGTAGATGTTGTCGCCGACGGTTTCGATGGGGCTGTACTGCAAATCCATGTTGGAAGTCATCTGTATGAACTGTGCATCGGGCACACGAAGGTCTCGCACGTACAGGTTCATTCCCGAGCCTGCACCGCTTTCGTGGAGGAACATCATGGTCTCTTCCTTGTTCAGCGATACCGAATAGAAGCGCAAGGGGTGGGCCGGGTTCTGGTAGAACAACACGTCCTGCCCCTGTGGCGCGCCTATTTTGTGGTAGTAAACCTTGTGTACCTCGTTCTTCGAGCTATACTCCTTACCCTTCTCGGGGGCATCGTAGGCACTGTAGTAGAAGCCGTTGCCACACCATTGCGCACCTCCGAACTTCGCCCATTTTATGTGGTCGGACAGCAGTTCGCCCGTCGCCACGTCCTTAACGTATATTTCTTGCCAGTCGCTGCCGCTGCGCGAGATGACGTAAGCCATGTATCTGCCATCTTTAGAGAAGCTTATTCCTTGCAGAGCCACGGTGCCGTCGGTGCTCAACTTGTTCGGATCGAGAAACTCGTGGAGTGCTCCTCCGAGTTCGTCCATCTGGTAGAGGACGCTCTGGTTCTGCAGTCCGTTGTTCTTAAACACATACCATTTGCCGTTCTTTTTGAAGGGAGCGCCTACCTTTTCGTAGTCTGCCACCTCCTTTAACCGCTTCAGAAGTTTGCCACGGAAGGGTATCTTTGCCAAGTATTCGTTGGTTATCTTGTTCTCGGCAGCCACCCATTCTGCCGTTTCTTTGCTTCTGTCGGCTTCCAAGGGACGGAAGGGGTCGGGTATTTTTACCCCGAAGTAGGTGTCCACCGTACCATCTTTGGGTGCGTTAGGGTAAATTTTCTTTTGTGCCGTCATTGTTGTTGCGGTCAGCGCAAGTGCCGACAATACTATAAAATGTTTCATTCTGTATAATAGGTTTATGTTATTTCGCCGATTTGAATGGCACAAAGATACTAATATTTTTCTTATTCTGAACGGCTATTGCCAAACTTTTGACTTACAGTTTCGCCGTACAAACTTTAATAACTACCTTTGCAGAACATACGTTACAAGTACTATGAACAGACAAAAAGATGAGACACAACCTTCGAAGGAAAACATTTTGCGGCAGAGCGTCCCTTACACTGAACTGTTTTTCTACCAAAAGGCAGATGCCATATACCGGCTGACTTACATTTTTTGTCAGCGTTTTCTGCCCAAATATGGCGACCGCACAGTAGACCAAATGGTACAGGCAGCCCGTTCGGGTAAGCAAAATATCGTGGAAGGAATAGAAGATGGCAACACATCGACGGAGATGGAGCTTAAGCTTCTCAATGTTTCGCGCAGCTCATTGCAGGAGTTACGCGAAGACTACAACGACTTTTTACACACGCGCGGTCTTGCTCGCTGGACATCGGAACACCATCGTTACGATGCAATGCTTGGCTTTTGCAAGCGTCATAACAAGGCAGAAGATTATCTTTCGTATGCCAACAGGTGGACGGCAGAGGAATTTTGCAACACGTTGCTCACACTTTGCCACATCACAGACAAGATGATGTGCAACTATCTTGCCCGTTTGGAGAAGCAGTTTGTAGAGCAAGGCGGCATCAAAGAACGCATGCACGCTGCCCGTACAGGCTACAGAAAGGAACAAGACGAGCTGTTGAAAAGGCTACAGACAGAGAACATACAGCTGAAAGAAGAAGTGAAGAGGTTGCAAGCGGAAGTGAAAAGGCTACAAGAAAGGTTGGCGCAGCGGTAGCGCAACGCCCCTTGAAGCTTGCAGGGATAGTAGGAATGCCAGTTTTCCTAGTATCCCTAGGGTTCCTAGGAATACTAGGAACCCTACAAAAGCTTATGCCCATAAGAAAGCTAACCCCTACTTCTCCCTCGCTTTCCTTGCATATTCGAACAGCGAAGAGGGCAGGTGGCAATATCCGCCGGGGTTCTTGTCGAGATAGTCCTGGTGGTATTCTTCCGCCCGATAGAAGTTTTTCAGGGGCAGGAGTTCCACTTCGAGCGGCACGGAGTGCTTGCGTGCTTCGGCATCGAACACCTTTTTAATAACAGCACGGTCGGCTGGGTCGGTGTAATACACGCCAGTCCTGTACTGCGAACCACGGTCGTTGCCCTGCTTGTTGTAGCTTGTGGGGTCGATAGAGGCAAAGTACAGCTTTACAAGGAAGCTCAGCGACACCACCGTAGGGTCGTACTTGATGTGCACAGCCTCGGCAAAGCCGGTGCCGTCGGTGCACACTTCCTTGTAGGTAGGGTTCTTTGTGTGCCCGTTGGCATAGCCCACTTCGGTAGACAGCACGCCCTTCACCTGCTTTATGTAGTGCTCCGTACCCCAGAAACAGCCGCCTGCCACGTATATTTCCTTTTCTTTCCTCACCAATTTGGTATAGTCTCCGTAGCCTTCCTTCTCCATTTGGTCGAGCGGAACGAAGCGCAGCGATGCACTGTTTATGCAGTAGCGCAGCCCACCCCGGTCTGCCGGACCGTCGTCGAACACGTGTCCAAGGTGCGCATTGCCCGTCTTGCTCCTTACTTCGGTGCGCTGCATGCCGTGCGAATTGTCGGATTTCTCCACCAAGAGTTGCTTGTCTATAGGCTTGGAGAAGGCTGGCCAGCCGCACCCCGAATCGTATTTGTCGGTGGACGAGAACAGCGGTTCGCCCGTGGTAATGTCTACATAGATGCCCGGGCGGAACTCCTTGTCGTACTCGTTGGTGTACGGACGTTCGGTTGCAGCCTGCTGCGTAACGGCGTATTGCTCGGCTGTGAGCTGGCGACGCAACGTTTCGTCGCTGGGTCGCGTAAATGTTTTCTCTGTCATTTTTGTTGTTTTAATAGTTGTATCGTTGTCTTCATGGGTGGCTGACGGTGCACGGTGGGTGCACGATGTACCTGCTGAAGCGAACAGCAAAACCCACAACGAAGTCAGCAAACAGCTCACTCGCAGTGTGGGCAGCATGTTTCTAAACTTGTTCAGAAGCAGCAAAGCCATTGTTGCCATAGTGTTTTTGTTTTGTATCATAGTTCATCAGCATTTTTGTTTTGTGCTCGCTAAATTACTAAAAAGTATCCATTCGGTTGCATTCCGTTCGTTTTATTTAACTAAAATAATTACAATATGCCTTCCATGCGGTTTCTTTGCCTGCCTGCAACAGGCATTCCTGACATTCCGTTGAATTTAAAATGACTTTTAAAAAAGTGAAAGAAAAACGAAAAGATAAAAGATTTGTTTGCCCCATTCAATAAATACGACTATATTTGCAGATGCATATTTTCTATCAACAGGCACGGTCCGACTTTGCGAAAAAGTCAGGGTTCCATTATGCAAAAAGCTTTCACAACCTGCTTTTTTGGCTTGCCAACATGGCGAAGACCGTTGCCTCTATACCAACCAACAGGCGTATTGGTTTAAGACAAAATAGGTTTAGATTTGGTTTTTAAAGTATAGATGTTCCATTCTGGTGCATTGCGATGCCATAAAAGAATGGTTATAGTTTTCATTACATACCGATCGGGAGGTTAGTATGTTTTCATTGACGATATAAAATAAAGGAAATTATGTAGATGGACGAAGGCTAACCGTGAGGTCGGCTTTCGTTTTTTCATGGCATTCGTGTGCAGAACATTCCACGGAGAAACAGAGGTGGTTGTCCCCAAGAGCCTGTCTTGCGCATCAAAACAGTGCCTTTTACACATCAAAACAGGCTCTTTTACACTGCAAAAGGGTGGGTTTTGCAGCGCAAAAACGGCTCTTCTGTATAGTATTGGCAATGAGATAGTTGCAATATACGACTTTTCGTTGAGAATATTTATATATTTCTCACCCAGTCTGTACGTTCCTACAAGATGATGGTTTTGCGTTTCGTGCACTGCATTTTCGCTATTTCTGATAGATTTGTGCGTGCTCATCATTCTGTGGTGAATAATCTAAAAAGGTGTAAAAAACTATCTTTTTAAATATTTTTTTATAACTTTGCACACAGAAAATTTTTCTTATAAGAATATGAAACACATGAAAATATTGTTGCAAAACATGCTTTGCCTGCTGCTCGTGCTGTCGTTTGCATCGTGCATCAAGGACGAAGCACCCAACCAGGAAGCCGACATCGTGGCAGCAAAGGCGGGCAGCGAAGGTCTGCTGATACGCGAACCGCTGATTACGAACAACGAAGTGAAGTTCTTTGTCAATGGTGGCAACGACCTCACCCACCTGGCACCACAGTTCGAACTTACGCCGGGAGCCACCATCGAGCCTGTCAGCGGAACCGTGCGCAACTTCCTGACGCCCCAGACCTACACCGTTACGTCGCAAGATGGGCAGTGGAAGAAACAATACAAGGTGTCGTTCGTCAGCAACGACGTGGCTACCGAATACCACTTCGAGAACATGCGGTGGTACAAAGCCAAACGACAGTGGGACGACAAGGAGGAAAGCAGCTTCTTCCACATATTCTACGAGCTGCCTGCACCGAAAGACACGATGGACTGGGGCAGCGGAAACGCAGGCTTCCTGATAACCAACCAGGACGCAAAAGCCGAGGAATATCCTACCAGTCAGGCAGATGGCGGAGTCGTGGGCAAGTGCGCCAAGCTGCAGACAGTAAGCACTGGCAGCTTCGGAAAGATGGTCAATGCGCCCATTGCAGCAGGCAACTTGTTTACGGGTTCGTTCCAGATAGACATTGCAAATCCAGCCAAATCGACACGGTTCGGGCTGCCTTTCCGCAAAATCCCTACCCGACTGGCAGGCTACTACAAGTATAAGGCAGGACCATCGTACACCGACAAGAACAGCAAAGTGGTGGAAGGAAAGCACGACGACTTTGCCATCTATGCCGTTCTCTACGAAGTTACACCGCAAGTGCCCTATCTCGACGGAACAAACTCGCTTTCGAGCGACAACATCGTGCTGAAAGCCGAACTTGAAAACCGCAAGGAAACGAATGCGTGGACGCATTTCGCCATAGACTTCAAAGCCGTAGACGGACGCAAAATAGACGCCAAGAAGCTGGCAGAGGGCAAATACAACCTTGCCATCATCATGTCGTCGAGCAAGGACGGTGCCGTTTTCAACGGTGCAGTGGGCAGTACGCTCTATGTAGACGAAATGGAACTCTACTACAAATAAACCCTAAATCTACCGACAAAGAAATGAAAACAATAAATATTATTGCGAAAGTTGCAACATCAACTCTGCTTTTCTGCATAGCCGTAACCGCCTTGGCACAACAGGAAACCCCATCTGACTGGGAGTTTGAAGTAAAGGCTGGCGTCAATATAGGAGGGGCTTCGCCACTGTCTATGCCACGCGAAATAAGAAAAATCGACAGTTATAGTCCGCGACTGAATGCATCTATCGAGGGCGTAGCTACCAAATGGCTCGGCACAGACCACAGATGGGGCGTATCGGCAGGACTGAAATTTGAACAAAAGGGTATGATAACGGGCGCAACCACAAAGGGTTACAGCATGGAAATCATCAACGACGGCGAACGTGTGTCGGGCTTTTGGACGGGCTATGTGAAGACACGGTACAACAGTACCTTCCTTTCCGTTCCCGTGATGGCCAACTATCGCTTCTGCCAGAAGTGGAAAGTGCGCGCCGGACTGTTCGCTTCGTTCCGCCTGGACGGCGAATTTAACGGACAAGTCAGCGACGGTTATTTGCGGGAAGGCACTCCAGTGGGCGAAAAACTTGTCTATGAAGGCGGCAAGACAGCTCCTTACGACTTTTCATCGCACCTCAATCACTTTCATTGGGGCATACAAATAGGTGGTACGTGGCAGGCTTTCAGCCACCTGACACTTAATGCCGACCTTACGTGGGCAGTGAAAGACATATTCGAAAGCAACTTTAAAACCATTACTTTCAATATGTATCCCATCTATCTGAACCTTGGTTTTGGCTACAAATTCTGAACTTTTAGAATACAAGACAGCAGCTGTCTAAACATATCCACGAATATTCCACAGGGCATAAAGGTCGATTTGCCGTGCCATCACGCCGGCGAAACGTCATTGCAGCGTATGGTTGCAACGACGCAGGGCGTAATCTATCACGTTCCTAACCACAAAGAGACACCACAAAAATGCCAAAAAGAACATGAGCAACGGGATAAATCACGCCTCTACAACGAATGTTTTCCGTTTTCCCTACAATCATTTAGGACTTTCCCGATGGCAGTCTCACATTTTACCATTACCTTTGCCCTATCGTAAAACAAACCCCTACGGGCATAAAACATGAAAGGAAAAATCTATGAAACAGAAGAAATCAAACCGCCTACGCTGCAGCGCACTCTTGCTTTTCGCTGCTTTCACACTTGCAGCAAACGCACAAGCACCACAGAAAAATACCAAACTCTATTCGCTTAACCGCAACGGTGTGTACTACCAAAGACAGCCAATTGTAGACGCCGACTACCGCTCGTTCGTCGATTTAGGCTTCGGTTACGCCAAAGATCGCTATAACGTGTACTACTTGGGGCGCATTCTTCCGTATGTAGACCCTATGACTTTCGGACTTAAAATAGCTCAGCCCTATCCGGGCGACTATCCAACAGACGAAGACTGGTACGAATCCGATGACGGCTACTACCGCTATCGCATAACATCGAACGCCGTTCTGTTTCGTGGAAAGAAGATAAGCGACTCGCCACGGAGCTTCAAAGACCTTGGCTGGGGCTACGGAAAAGACGCTTTCGACGTGTATTATATGGGACGAAAAATAGAAGGCGCATTCACAAGCACCTTTAAAGTGCTCGAAGATGGCTATGCCGAAGACTCGTTCGAAACATATTACAAGGGCAAGAAAGTAAAGTAAAAGATTTCCAAGAGGCATGGTTTCCCATAGGATTCATAGATGCTCTATTTCTCCCAGAATACCCATGGCTCCAATAAAGAGACACAACTGTCCTGCATAAATAACCCAGGTGGGCACCATTTCATGAAAAAACCTACCAGAAAATTTGTGCGGACAGAAAATAAATAGTACCTTTGCACCGCATTTGAAAGAATGTTTGGCAACTCGAAATATCGAGCCCTGACTGGAAGGATGGGTGAGTGGCTGAAACCACCAGTTTGCTAAACTGACGTGCGGGTTACCGTACCGGGGGTTCGAATCCCCCTCCTTCCGCACCTAATTTAAGGTTTGTTTGCTACAATGGGGTCGGTTCATCTAACGGTTAGGATACAAGATTCTCAATCTTGGCATACGAGTTCGATTCTCGTACCGACTACAAAGAAGTCTGTAAACAGATGTTTACAGACTTCTTTGTAGCCATTAAGTTTCTTAAAGTCTGCTTCTTAAGTCTTCATAAGTTCTCGGAGCACTTGCAGAATGCCTTCTTACAGGATACCTATCCTACTTGGTATAACGATAAAATGCCCTTACGTCCAGTACACTCCGATGGCAAATGCCCTGCTAAACAAACAACCCTATAACACAAAAAAACGCCTACACATCACGTGCAGGCGCAAATAAGAAACTAAATTTACTGAAATGTACGTCTTGACAACGTTTATTTATCCGAAATCGTCGAAGCGAATGGCATCTTTCTCCACGCCAAGACTGTCCAAATAGTCGGTAACGGTCTTTATAAGCATGGGAGGTCCGCAGAGATAATACTCACAATCTTCAGGCGCTTCGTGGTTTTTCAAGTAAGTGTCGCATATACAGTTCACTGCAAAACCCTGATAATACTTCACTCCTTCGGCATCTGCCACAGGGTCGGGACGGTCGAGCGAGAGGTGCATATGGAAGTTTGGATATTCCTTTTCGAGCTTCCAGAAGTCGTCAAGGAAGAATGCTTCGCTTAGCGAACGGGCACCATAGAAGAAGTGCATCTCCCTGTCGCGAGTGTGCAACGTGCACAACATGTGCATAATCTGGCTACGCAACGGAGCCATACCGGCACCACCACCAATCCAAATCATCTCCTTTCCCGATGTAAAGTTGGGGGCAAACTCTCCGTAAGGACCGCTCATCATTACCTTATCGCCCGGTTTTAAGCTGAAAATGTATGATGACCCGATACCCGAAGGTACATTCTGGAAACCTACTTGTGGGCGAGGCAGGAACGGAGGAGTGGCAATACGCACGGTAAGCGTAATGATGTCGCCCTCTGCAGGATAGTTTGCCATGGAGTAGGCACGCACCGTGTCTTCAGGATTGCTGGCTTTCAGCGAGAACAAATTGAACTTTTCCCATGTTGGGAGGTATTCTTTGCCAATGAGTTCCTTATCGAAATCCTTATCGTAGTCTATGCAATCGTACTTCGGAATACGTATCTGTGCATACGAACCCGGCACAAAGTCCATGTGTTCGCCCGGGGGTAGCGCCACCTTAAACTCTTTGATGAACGATGAAACATTCGAGTTGGAGATAACAGTGCACTCCCATTCCTTAACGCCCAGTACAGCTTCAGGCACTTTTATGGAAAGATCGCCTTTCACTTTTGCCTGACAACCAAGACGCCAATGGTTCTTTATCTCTTTACGAGTGAAGTGCGGACGTTCCGAATCGAGTATTTCGCCACCACCTTCGAGTACCTGGCACTTGCACTGACCGCAGCTTCCCTTACCTCCGCACGCCGAAGGCAGATGCACGTCGTTCTCGTTCAGTGTTGCCAAAATGGTGCCGCCTTGTTCCACTTCCAATTCTTTCTCGCCGTTAATAGTTATCTTAACCTTTCCGCTCGGGCTTAGATACTTCTTCGCAACAAGTAGAAGAACAACCAAGAAAAGTATTGTAACCAAGAAAACAGCAATGCTGTATAATATAAACTCTGCCATTTTGTATTCTATATTTTAAGTCCAGAGAAGCACATCATAGCCAAAGCCATGAGCCCCACGGTGATAAACGTAATGCCAAGCCCTTGCAAAGGCTTTGGAACATCGGAATATTCCATCTTCTCTCGTATGGCTCCCATCAGCACGATGGCAAGGCACCAGCCTATACCGGAACCGAGTCCATAGACGAGGGCGTCCCAGACGGAACCTATATACTGCGAACTTGAAGGGTCGAGACCTATGCGTTGCTGCATAAAAAGGCTTGCGCCCATTATCGCACAGTTCACTGCGATGAGCGGAAGGAATATTCCCAACGCGCCATATAGCGATGGCGAGTAGCGTTCTACAGCCATTTCGACTATCTGCACGATGCCCGCAATAACGGCAATGAAAAGAATAAAGCTAAGATAAGAGAGGTCCACACCTTCTATTAAGCAGTCGGGTCCGAGCACTTTCGTTTGCAGAAGATAGTTAACAGGCACGGTAACGACCAGCACAAAGGTAACGGCGGCACCGAGCCCGAACGATGTCTTGACGTTTTTAGATACGGCTAAGAACGAACACATTCCAAGGAAGAATGCGAAAATCATATTGTCCACGAAGATGGACCTGAAGAATAAGCTTACTAAATGTTCCATAATTATTTCCCTTCTTCTTTATAGAAAAATGCTCGATGAGCCCATATTACACAACCAAGAAGTATCAACGCCATGGCAGGCATAGCCATCATGCCGTTGTCTACATAGCCCATATCGTACAAACTCTGCGGAATAACTTTGAAACCGAGCAGACTTCCACGTCCGAAAAACTCGCGGACAGCTCCTACCAACACAAGAATGAGCGCATAACCTAATCCGTTTCCTATTCCATCGAGGAAGCTCGGCCATGGTCTGTTCGTCATTGCGAACGCCTCTAAACGTCCCATCAGGATACAGTTGGTAATGATAAGCCCCACGTAAACCGACAGCTGGACACTGACATCGTAGGCAAACGCCTTCAATATCTGACTGACAATGGTAACCAATGCCGCCACGACAACAAGCTGGACGATAATGCGAATGCGGTTAGGAATGGTTTTTCTGATAATCGAAATAATCACGTTCGAGAAGCCAGTAATAATGGTTACCGCCAGTCCCATGACTATTGAAGGCTTCAATTGAGAGGTTACAGCCAATGCCGAACATATACCTAACACTTGAACAAGTATTGGATTGTCGAGGTTTAGTGGGTTTATGAAAACCTCTCTATTTTGTTTTGAGAACAAACTCATAATCTTTTTGTTTTATATTAATTTATTTCTCAATGTTACTTTGCAGTCAGAAAATTAAGGTATGGGGCAAGTCCACCCTTCTCGTTGTGGAACATTTCCGACACGCCATTGCTTGTCAGAGTAGCTCCCGTAACGGCATCTACCTGGCAGTTCGGCTGTTCCACCTTCTTTGTTACACTGAAAATAATATGCTGTTTCTGTGCATCTAAGATGTTTTTCCCCTTGAATTTATCTTGCCAAGCCTTGTTATCCTTTATCTCTGCACCCAGTCCTGCAGTCTCGCTCTCATGGTTAAAGTACACACCAAAGATGGTTGTCTTGTCCCCATTCAGGGCTATGAAACCATTAATGGGTCCCCAAAGTCCGTTTCCATAGACCGGAACAACATACTTATCCTGTCCATCTACCTTGCAGCGGAACAGTGCCAACCTGCCTTCCTTGGCATCTTTACTGTCCAATTTAAAGCCGGCTTTCACTCCACCTCGCTCTCCTTGCTGCACAACCTTGCCAGTTTCATTGATGATATCATCGGAAAGAATAATCTTGTGCCACAGTTTCTGCGCCGTTCCGTTGGTCATATCGCGGTCCTGATTGAGTGCAAAAAGAATCTGCTTCTGGTGGTCTAACCGCACGTTGGCGTCTTGCAAAGCTTTCAATGCCTGGGAAACAAACGCCAGCAAGAATGCCACAACAAGCACAAGAACCACAGAATAGATGATTGTATACGAATTGCTATTAGTCTTCATCGGTCTTCTCTCCTTACATTTTAGCACGTTTAGCACGCTTGTTTATATTAGATTGAACCACACAATAGTCTATTAGAGGAGCGCACATATTGCCAAAGAGTATGGCAAGCATCATTCCTTCTGGATAACCACGGTTCAATACACGAATAATAACTGCCATAGCACCTATTAAGAAGCCATAAATCCATTTGCCTTGCTCTGTTCTTGCAGAGGTAACAGGGTCGGTTGCCATGAAGACAGCACCGAAACAGAAGCCTCCCAACACGACATGTTCGTACCATTGGAGTGGACTTGCACCTGCAGAATGGAAGATTAAAGCCATGACAATGCCGCCTGCGAAGACGCTGAGCATGGTTTTCCAGCTTGCAATGTTCGTCCAAATCAAGATGATTGCACCGATTGCGATTGCGATAACCGACGTTTCGCCCACCGAACCCGGCATTAATCCGACCACCATATCGCTCAACGACGTGTTCATGGCAGTTCCTTGAGCAATCTCTCCTAACGGTGTTGCCATGGTAAAGCCGTCTGGCAGCGTATAACCAAGACCACAAATCTGGTCGGTAGCAGCCCAAACCTTATCTCCCGTCATGCTTCCGGGATAAGAAAAGAACAGGAATGCACGTGCAGCAAGCGCCACATTAAAGGTATTCATGCCCGTTCCGCCAAATATTTCCTTTGTGAATATCACGGCAAAAGCCACTGCCAAAGCCAGCATCCAAAGCGGTAACGTGATGGGAATGATAAGCGGAATAAGGATACCACTTACCAAATAACCCTCCTGAATTTCCTCTCCTTTCCACTGTGCCCAGGCAAATTCGATGCCCAGCCCCACGATGTAAGATACTAAAATCTTGGGTAGCAGCATTAAAGCACCATACAGAAACATATCCATGCAGGTTGTTTCTGCCAGCTTCCCTGCAGCTGATGCATTCTGATAGCCTATATTATACATGCCAAACAGCATTGCCGGAATCAGCGAAATTACCACAATGCTCATTATCCGCTTCGAATCGATGGCGTCATGAATAGACGTTCCACTCTTCGAAGTTTCGTTTGGGACATACAAGAAGGTGTCCAAGCCATCATAGATACTCTTGAAAGCGTGCAGCTTTCCGCCTTTCTCGAATTGCGGGCGCACCTTGTCAAGCCAATTTCTTAAGCTCATATTGTATCTCTTAAAGTTTTTAAATCTCTATTATAATATAAGGTGTACTTACGCATTCTCCTTCCGTAGCGTGTTCAGACCATTGCGTACAATCTGCTGTAATGGTTGCTTCGAACTGTCAACGAATTCCGCCAAGGCGAAGTCTTCGGGGCTTACTTCGTATATTCCCAGTTCTTCCTGCTTGTCGATGTTGCCCGTTATAATCGCCTTGATAAGGTATTCGCCATATATATCCATCGGCAACACGGAATCATACTCGCCACTCATGATGATATTACGCCTTCCGCCTTTGATGCGCGCATCGAGATTGTATTCCTTTTTCTTGCCAAAGAGCCAGCTGAAATAGCTTCGCGAGGTTGAGAACTGGTCGAGACGGGGCATTATCCAGCCTGCAAACTCGTTCACATTGTCGCCTTCCGGCATTGCCACAACCTCCGATGTGTGTGCACCCAGGAAGGTATTGTCGTCTGCTATGGTGCCTGTCAGTGGGTTTCCGTTCAGAATACGCACGTGGTCTGTGTCGGTTAGTCGTCCTGCAACAATGTCCCTAATGGGCGTTCCCACCAAGACTTTCACATACGAAGGGTCTTTCACCTTGCTGCCTGCTACGGCAACAACCCGTGTCAGGTCTACCTTTCCGGTCAGGAAGAGCTTTCCGAAGAAGATAACGGCAGTTGGGTCTACCGTCCAAACCACCTCTCCTTTGTTCACAGGAGACAGGTGATTGACTTGCACCCCTACGTTTCCAGCCGGACAAGGTCCGTCGAATACGGTAAGTTCAACGTTCTCTGCATTCGTCAGAGCCTCGCTTTCCTGCTGTGCACCAATAGATAAATAAACCTTTGCAAGCTTGGACAGTGCGGTTAATCCGGTCTGAAAGGCTTTCTCTTGCCCTTTCAGTTCATATTCAAAGTTGCCTTCCAGCGGCTTGTCTCTTAGTGCAGAGACGAATATTGCCTTTGGTTTCGTGTCGGGAGTGGTAGACACTGCGTAGGGCAACTGGTTGATATAGCCAAACAGCCCGGCTTCCAAAAGTGCCTTCTTCACGCCTTCTCCATCGATTGTCTGCACGTCTTTCGCACCGAAATCGGCAAATATCTGTTCGCCGTCAGGCTCTATACTTACATACAAGACCTTTCTGCGATCTCCTCGCTCTATCGATTTTACAACACCACTGACAGGAGAGGCAAAGCCAACTTCCTCCGAATTTTTGTTCACGAACAGCGTATCTCCCACCTTGACATGGTCGCCTGGCTTCACTTTAAGCCTCGGAATGATTCCTACAAAATCGTCCGGGACAAGCCCATACAGCTTCGATGGTTCTTGTGGCATGGTCTTTTCCTTGGCACGTCCTTTTAGTCTTAGGTCCAAACCCTTACGCAATCTTATCTGTTTTGTCATAAACTTGAATAATGAAAACGTCTCTAATTGAGTGTGCAAATATACTTATTTTTAATCAGTTTAGAAAACTTTTCGCTTCATTAATTTCACCATGCAACAGAAAAATAGTAGTTTTGCACTTGCTTTGAAGATATTGAAGACGCTTATTCGCTGGGGTGTATGGACGGCAATCGGACTATACTTGCTTATAATTATACTGTTACACCTTCCTTCCGTGCAACGTTTCGTGGGTGCGCAGGTGGCTGATGCGCTTGCCAAAAAGTTGGGAACAAAGGTCAGGATAGAGCGTGTAGACTTAGGTTTCCTTAACCATTTCATAGTAGACGGATTGGTTATAGACGACCAGAACGGCAGGCAAATGGCAAAAGCTTCGCGTGTTGCGGCTCAAGTAGACTTGCTTTCGCTTGTCAATGGGGACAAGGTGCGCATTTCGTCGGCACAGATTTTCGGACTGAATGCACAGCTCTATCGTGCCACGCCAGACGCCAAGGCTAACTTCCAGTTCGTTATCGACTCGCTGAAATCGCGCGACACAACCCACCAGACGCCTTTGGATCTTCGCATTCAGAGCCTCATCATAAGGCACGGAAATGTGCGCTACGACCTTCTTTCGGCTCCTGCTACTCCCAACAGACTTAATTTCAACCACCTCAACGTAAGCAACATATCGGCTCATATCAACTTGAATACGCTTACGGACAACCGTACTGACATCAACGTTCGCAACCTTTCATTTGCCGAAGCCTCGGGATTAGATGTGCGCAACCTGCGCTTACACCTGAAAGCCAACAAGCAACTGGCAGAAATATCCAACCTTCTTGTCCAGCTGCCTCAATCCAAAATCAATGTCCCTGCCTACAAAGTGCGTTTCAATGATAAGTCCAAAAACTTCAATTTTGCCACGGCTCACCATCTGCTGCGCATCGAAAAATCGTATCTCACTCCCTCCGACATTGCTTGTTTGTTGCCTTCCTTGCAAACATTCAACCAAAAACTGTATCTCAACACGAATGTTTCGGGAACGGCTAACCAACTGAAAATTAAAATGCTTGCACTGCGTTATGGCAACAACGAGGCTGCCATGACTTGTAAGGGCGGGCTTGCCCGGCTCACCACACAGCCGGCTTGGAACTTCAACGCCATGTCTGTTCTGCTGAAAGGCAAACTCCTTCAGCACATTAACAATGCCTTTCAGCTAAAACTTCCTGCCGAGGTTTCGCGTTTGGGCGACGTCCGTTTCAGGGGGGAAGTACGGGGAGCGCAAAACTATCACCACGCCAAGGGTACGCTCATGCTTGCCCATGGCAATGCCGACATAGACTTCCTGCTGCGTGGAAAGACTATTAACGCCGAACTGCATACACCGCATTTCACGCTCGGAAATATTCTTACCTCTTCTCAACTCGGCACTATTGCAGCCGACATCAAGGTGGAAGCCTCTTCCAATTTGCGCCACATCAACGCCAAAGGCATTGTTCCCCGTCTCGATTATAACGGATATAGCTATCGGAACATTGCCGTAAATGGCAATTATACCAACGATACGTTCAGCGGAAAAGCGTCCATCAACGACCTCAACGGCAAGCTTGCCATTGATGGAACGGTGGGAAACATTCGCCACTTCATAGAGAAAAAAGGAACGTTAATGGTGAATGCACGCATCGATGCCGACCGTCTTAACTTGCATAACATGCACATTACCGATGCCCTGGGCGACCGGACGCTTTCGTTCCAGACCACCTTGGCAGGCAGCGGAGCATCGGTAAACGACCTGATAGGCAAACTTACGCTCGACAATTTTGTCATGCAAGAAAGCAACAGCCATCGTTTCAAGTTGGACCATTTGGAACTTAAAGCTGCCAACAGGCTCATGGGCAGGTCGGTGGACCTTCTGTCTGACTTTGGAACGCTGTCGGTTTCCGGTCGTTTCAACTATACTTCCATGGTGCAAAGCGTGCGAAATGTGGTGGGCATCTACCTTCCTGCGCTCACGGGCACGCCTCAACAATGGGGCAAAACCACGGGTAACAATGTGTTCCACATAGAAGCCGACATAACGAACACGCAACTTTTGCACGAACTGACAGGACTCCAGGTGGGGCTTTCGCCCTCTCTTCGGGTGTTTGGCGACGTCAACGAGGCGCACAAAACGGTGGCTCTCAACGTTTCCGCACCACGTGCCGACTATTCGGGATACCACTTCGAAAACCTTTCCTTGGCACTTTCTACGCACAACAATGCACTGAACATCGGTCTGAAAGGCGAATGGATAGATGGCGCCGGACGCCGTTTAGCATTGCAGACCATAGCCACCGCAAAGCACAACGAACTGAACACGCTTTCGTCGTTCAATGCTTTTGCACAGAAAACACTTAGAGGACAGATTGATTGTTCTGCCCAATTCGAACGCCAAAATGGTAAATTAGCTACGCATCTGCACTTTGCACCGTCCAAAATACGCATCGACACGATAGACTTGCAGGTACAACCGTCGGAACTTACCTATGTCCAGAACAATTTAAACATAAAGCACTTCGAACTATCCAACAAGGAACAACACATCATCATAAACGGACTGACATCGGGAAACCCAGCCGATTCGCTCACCGTACAGCTCAAAGACATTGACGTTCCGTACATTTTGGACATCGTAAACTTCCATAGCGTGGCGTTCAATGGGCTTGCTTCGGGCAGGGTTGTGCTGAAATCGGTTTTCAACCACCCACGCGCAAGTGCCAATCTGATTGTCAAACAGTTCCAATTCGAGCGGGGCGACATGGGCACACTCTATGCACAGGCGGACTATTCGAACGCTGAAGGGCGCATAAACATAAGCGCCGAAGCCATAGACGAGGGGGCATCGACCAACATTGAAGGCTATATCAACTTGCGACATGGCTATATCAACCTTCCCATCTATGCACACGACACGCGCCTGACCTTCATGAAGAAGTTCTGCGGCAGCTTCATGGACGACATAAAGCTGCGTGGAAACGGCTGGGTGAAGGTGGTTGGTTCACTCTCCGGCGTCAATCTCGAAGGCGACATGCTGGCTTCCGGCTCGGTACGCATAAAGCCTTTGGGCACCACCTACACCGTGCAAGACGGCAGGGTAACGCTTGTTCCAAACGAAATCAGCCTCAACCACATAGTCATCACCGACCCCGAGGGACACAAAGGTGTGATTACGGGCGGACTGCACCATCGGGCTTTGCGACGCCTGACGTTCGACATTGACGTACAAACCAAGAATTTACTTACCTACAACTTTGCCCGCAGGGCATCGTCGGGCACTTTCTGGGGGCGCATATACGGTACGGGCAAGTGCGAAATAATCGGTCGCAACAACGAAATCACGATGAATGTCGATGTAACGCCGAACCGAAACTCGTTCATAACCTACAATGCGGCAAAGAACGCAATAGACGAAAACTCCTTCATACGTTGGCGCGACATGACGCCAGACTCGTTACAGCCTACTCTGAAACAAGATACTGCGTGGCTGAAACGACCTGCCAAAGATGAATATAACACAAACTTAGCCAGCGACTTGCACATCAACTTCCATCTGAACACCACTCCCGACTTTACAATGAAGGTGCTTATGGACGAGAACACAGGCGATAATATCACCCTGAATGGCTCGGGCGTGCTTCGCGCCACCTATTATAATAAAGGTGCTTTCCAGCTCTTCGGCAACTACAATGTGGAGCGTGGAGCCTACAATCTTACCATTCAGAACGTCATAAAACGACAATTCACATTCAGCGAAGGCTCGCTCATAGCCTTCGGCGGCGACCCCTACGCTGCAACATTAAAGCTGAAAGGGCACTACACACTGAATTCCGTACCACTCTCCGACCTGCAAATGGGCAGCTCGTTCCGCACCAGCAACACCAAGGTAGACTGCCTGTTGGACATCAACGGTACGCCCGAAGCACCCTCGATAACCTTCGGGCTGAACCTGCCGGAGCTTTCTTCCGACGCAAGACAGATGGTGCTGTCGGTATTGAACTCCGAGCAAGACCTCAACCAGCAGGTGTTGTATCTGTTGGCAGTGGGTCGTTTCTACCCTCAAACAGCCAACAATGCCGGACAGCGCGACCCTAACCAGTCGGGGCAAGCCTCGCTCGTAATGCAGAGTATCTTGTCGGGAACGCTCTCGCAACAAATAAACACCGTGCTGTCCAACGTCATAAAGGACAACCATTGGAACTTTGGCGCAAACATAGCCACCGGAAACGATGGCTTCAGCAATGCCGAATACGAAGGCATACTGTCGGGCAGCCTGCTCAACAACCGCCTGCTTATCAACGGCGAGTTTGGCTATCGCGACAACGTTGCCACCAACACATCGGCTTTCATCGGAGACTTCGACATAAAATACCTGCTCCTGCCCAACGGAAACATAGCCCTGAACTTCTACAACAGAGCCAACGACCGCTACTTTACACGCAACTCTCTGAACACACAGGGTATTGGCGTGATAATGAAAAAAGACTTCACCAACCTCCGCGAACTGTTCCACTGGAGAAAGAAAAAGAAGAAATAAAGCGGCAAAAACGGCAGTGTAGCAGTAAAAATATTGTTTTTATTTACTCCCATAAAGAGCATAGTATTTCTAGAAAATATAGTATTCCTATACTCCCTAAATACTTTGAATTTTCAAGCAATTTTCCACTGCATTCCAAAACCTACCCTTTTGCGTTTCAAAAGAGCCTGTTTTGCATCGTAAAACAGGCTCTTTTGAAATGCAGGACAACCTTGCTTGTCTTTCGGTATATATATTTATTCGAAATCGTCGGTGCGGTAGCACTTTAGCCTATAATACGAAAGGGTTAATGCCAACACGCCCATTGCGAGGAGAAAGACGATTACTTCCCACGAAGTATCTTCCATTCCACCATACCAGAACACGGCTCGTGGAATAAAGATTAAGCTTATAATAATAACAATAGCAAGTATTAGCAAACCCGCAAAGAACGAAAGGAAGGGGAAATAGACTGACACGGCAAAGAAAAACGACATGATAAAGAAAACGAAGGGCAACGTATAGCTTCCTGGGAATGGTTCCAAGCCTACTTCCCACGGTGCCGGCTGATGCGTCGGTGTAGCAACAAAAATATCGAGCAGATGGGTTACAAACAAGAAAAAGAAGAATGGCAAAAGCACAAAAATTATCCAACGCACCACCCATTCGCCCCAAACAGGCACGCGCAACACTGGTATTTCGTATTTACGACTCATACCAAACGAAGCTGCAATGCAGCAAACAAGTATAAATAGTGGGTAGATTACATATATAACCGAGCCGCCTCCGCCGTTTCCGGTGGGCGAACCAAAGCCACGAAATGCAGCGGTTACCATCTCTAACAATACCATTGGTATAATAATAGCTATTGCTGTGTTGCGTCTTTTCTTCTTTGTTGCAGCCCATAAGGCTCTTGCGTAAGCTACTATATTTACATGTGCACGTCTATTACAATTTCTTTCCATAAGGCTTTGCTATTTTTATCATTGGTTCGGTGTCGTATCCGAATGTTATATCTCCTCGTTTCTTTTCTGACACTTCTATTGTTTTATACGACTCGCGTGTGAAAAACGGCAGGTTTCCCTTACCTGTCAGCAGCAGCGTATCTACCTTGCACTGTTCGTCGTAGTAGTCTGTTTCGCCGTCAAGGTCTATGCGCATGTTCCTGATATGGGCTTTTCCAAGATCCATTTTGTAGGTAACCCACTGTGTCCAGAACTCGCCTAACTCCGTTTTGCCATAGAAACGAAGGAAGGTATTGTAGGCAGCTGTGAAGTAGAGCGACGGTAAATGTGCATCAATCAGATAGAAACAGAATCCCGGACTATCGGTTCTGATGGCACAGAAGTCTTTCATCACCGTCATGTAAACAAAGATAGTGTAGGTGTCTTCCTGCTCTACCATATCTATAAGTCGGTCGTTAGAGCTGTTTGTTTTCCAGCCCGTAAGCAATTGTTCATCGAAATTGGTGTAAGTATGAATCAGCCTATGCTTCCTGGTGTCAAGTACCTCTCCATCTTGAGTAGCCTTTCCGTAGAGTACATCGCCATTTTTTGTTATCTGCACCAAATCTTTTGGATATTTAATACAGCATTTGTTAGGGTCGTCAGTAAACGATATTGCCACAACAAACGAAACATCTGGCATATCGCGAAACCACAATTCTTTTGTACCAGTAATACGACTGATGGTGTAATTGTCTACATCAACGTTTACACGTTTGGCTTCCGTTTCTGCCATTTCGTAGTCAAAGGGAGGCGGTCCTTGCGGTGCATTATTGCCAATAACCACCATTCCAAGAATGAGTAGTACTATATAGGCAACTCCAAAAATGTTCGAGGTTGTTTTCATATTGTTTCTATTTATAAGTTATAGCAGTCTCAAGCGTTATAAGAAACCCATGTGGTGCACTGCATCAACGGTCTGGCATGCCATGAAAAGCAACAGGGACACAGTCAGTTTCTCGTCAGACTGCCCCCCTGTTTCTCTATTTCCTATTCGTTTTTCACACCCACTTTCTTCGTCGGAGCCTGCTCCTTGTTGCGCCGGTTCACCACCGTTACCACGGCTTGGGCAAGGTTTATGAATGCCTGCCCGGTGATGCTGTCGATGTTTACTGCCGAAGGTTCGCCCTTGTCTCCGTTCTCGCAGATGCTTTGCACGAGCGGAATCTGTGCCAAAAGTGGGCAGTTCATTTCCTTAGCCAATTGTTTTGCGCCCTCTTTGCCGAATATGTAGTATTTGTTGTTGGGCAATTCGGCTGGTGTAAAGTACGCCATGTTCTCCACCAAGCCCAGTATGGGCACGTTTACTTTGTCGTTCCGGTACATGTCTATCCCCTTACGGGCATCGGCAAGCGCCACTTTCTGCGGCGTGGAAACGATTACTGCACCCGTGATAGCCAAGGTTTGCAGCAGCGTAAGGTGTATGTCGCTCGTTCCGGGCGGCGTATCGAGAATGAAATAGTCCAACTCTCCCCAGTCGGCGTCGGCAATCAGCTGCTTCAAAGCATTGCAAGCCATGCTGCCGCGCCACAGTGTAGCGGTGTCGGGATTGACGAAAAAGCCGATGGAAAGCAGCTTTACGCCATACTTTTCTATGGGTTCTATGAGCTGTCTGCCGTCTTTTTCTATGGCGTAGGGGCGTTCTTGCTCCACTCCAAACATCTTTGGCATGCTGGGACCGAACACGTCCGTGTCCAACAAACCCACTTTATAGCCCAATCGTGCCAGAGCTATGGCAAGATTGGCAGACACCGTGCTCTTGCCTACCCCACCCTTTCCGGAGCTGACGGCGATGATGTTCTTCACCTGTGGCAGCAGTTTTCCTACCTCGGGGCGCGGTGTAGACTTGTATTCGGTCTTTATTTCAACCTCCACGTCCTTGCCCACGGAGTAGTGTATCTGCGCTTCGGCAGCCTTGACAGTAGACTTCAGGAAAGGGTCGGTGTCTCTGGGGAACACCAAAGTGAAGCTAACCTTGTTTCCATCAATGCGTATATCGTCGGCAAGCATGTCGCTTTCTATGATGTTTTTCTTTGTTCCGGGGTACATCACCTGCTCCAAGGCTTTGGTAATGAGTTTTGGATATAATTCCATATTCGTCTGTTTATGTTGTATAGTGCCTGCAAAGATACAGAAAAAAAGTTGAAGTTGCAAGCCACCACGAACAAGATTGCTGTTGTGGCAGGGTTAATCTTTCAGCCCGATGCCTTGTGCCTGCGTTGCGGAATGGCAGGAAAGCGCAAGCCATACAAAGGCAGGCACACTGTAACCGGGGGCTGTCCTCGTTGCCAAACAACGCCCTTGCGCAGCTTGTTGTGGGGCAGGACACTGCAAAAGAGCCTGTTTTACGGCTCAAAACAGGCTCTTTTGCAGTGTAAAACAATGGGTTTTGCAGCTCCAAGACGTGCGTTTCGTATCTTTCTGACAATGAGATGGTTGCACAATCTGGAAATTTACGGAATATGTTTACGGATTTTTCATGTCGCAGCCATCAGTCCGCTTGCCTGTTACTTTACATTCATTACATTGCTTCCTGCAATCTTTTATCTGTCTGTTGCCATCTTGGCTGCCATTCATTCTCGGCGTAGTTCGCTACGTTTTCGAGTGAATGACAGTCCAATCCGGCTAACAATGAAACAAAATACACCGAAGTTCTAATGTCGATTTGGGGCTAAAAGGCACGTCGCTATGGCTTTACAACCTTTCTTCCGTTAACGATATAGACACCTTTTGGCAGGTTCTTGAATTCGCCCGACAGGCGTACTCCGCTAACAGAGTATATGCTTTGTGGGACAGTAGGCTCGGCTGTAGCTGCAGAAATGCCCGTAGGGTCTTTCTTAATGGTTACCTTCGTCTTCACAGGGTCGCCATTCAGCACGATGCCATGCTTGGCTGGGTCGAACGTTGCGCCCTCTGGTTGAACTACATTACACCCTATGAGCGTGAGCGAAGCGAAGTCGCTGACAGAGCCATACTGCGTTCCTATAGCCGTAACGTCGGCGTTCTTGATGGTAAGATGTTCCTTCTCGCCTCCGTCACCTGCTATTCCGTACACCGTGCTCTCGGCATTCACGGTGCAATTGTCAATCGTGAGGTCGGTCTGATTGGCATAGATGGCACAGTCTTTCAGACTTTTCGCATTGAGCGTCCCACCGCCTGTAATGGTGAGCGGAGCTGTAAAGCTGAGTACAACATACTCCGTTGTAAGATTGTTGTTGCCAACCAGCTTTATGGTAAGCCCGTCGGAGTGCGACACCACCGCATTGATAGTACCGGCGACAGATACATCTTGGAAAGTAAGAACGTTGGTTGCAGGGTCGTAAAGAATGATTCCGCTGACGTTGTCGAGCTTGGAAAGTGTTTTATAATTGGCAGAAGTAACGCGTGTGCCAGCCACTTCGATGTCGTAGTAGGTAAGTTCCTGCGCCTTGATAACCACCTCGTCCTTTACCAATTGTCCGTTCAATGCTACGCCAGCAAGACTTGCGTCGAAGCAAGCACCCTTAGGCTGCACAATGGAACAGCCGTTGAGCGAGAGCGTCTGTATGCCGCACATACTGGCGTAGGTGTTTCCTTTTGCCCTGACCGAAGCGTTGTTGATGGTGATTTCGGCTCCTGCGAGTTCGTTTCCGACAGAGCCTTTGCTTTCAATTCCGCAGTTATCGATGGTCAGCGAGGTGTTGGGCGCAACGTAGAGCCCGAAGTTCTTGCCCGTGAGTTCCATCTTTCCACCGCCCGTAATGGTACAATTCCCCTTTTCAATGTTAAGCGCATGTCCGTCGGTAGAGGCGAGTGTGTTTGTTCCTTCCATGCGAATGGTGAGGTCGTTCATCGATGTTTTAATGGCTTCGTCGGTTCCGTACACGTTGATGGTGGCGTCGTAGAGACTTAAAACCTTCGTTGAGGGGTCGTAAAGCACTATGCCCTTGGTGTGTGGAAGGTCGTTGCAGTTGTCGGAAGTAACCTGCGTGCCAGCCACCCACAGCTGGTAGGTTTCTATTTTTCCATCTTCCGTAATCAGGAGCTTTGCCCCATCGTTGTTCACATCGTGCACTATGTGCATCGTAAAGCGGTAGGTCTTGCCCGCTTCAAACTTGTAATCGTTGCCCCGTGTGGGTCCGTCGGCATCGCCGGCAATCCATATCTTGGTGCCAGCCTGTGGGGCTGCAATACAGAAATCGTATATTCCGGCAGGTATTTCTATGCTTTCCTCGCCATCTACCACCATGTGCTTCGGTGTGGTAGAGGGGTCGGCACCGACAGGAATGGTATATTCGAAACCGTTGTATAGGTCGGCTGGCGGATTGTTGTTGTCCCAAATCGGTCCTTCTACGGGTATTTTGTCGCCGTAAAGGTTGTGGTCGGCATCGAGCAACAGCTGGTATCCGCTGCCGTCTCCCCACACATCGTGTGCTTCAAGAATAATTTTTGCCGTACCTTGCGCCCAAGAATGGACAGGCATTGCAAGCATAGTAATGAACAAGACGGCTATTGCCGCAAACATTTTTCTACGTAGTTTTAGTTCCATAATCGTAAAATCTCCCTGTTTTACTCTCTTTTCAGAGCAACGCCGTATCGGAGATGAGGGCGTAGTGTTAGGTTGATGGGAATATATTTCTTGCTGAATGAATATTTTTTCTGCACGTTTCGTGAAGTGCACTTCATTAAAAATGTAACTATGTAATGGCACAAAGATAGTGCTTTTACAATTAAATAACAAATATTCAGTAAGTTTTTTCGTGGCATTTTTGCAACAATTACAAGGTTGCGACACACTTTCTGTAGATGCAATCTTCCATTTTTGGAGACACATTGGCAGGAATTGCCATAAAAGACTTGTCTTTTTGCCATTACGCCGTGTGCATTTCGCTTGCAAAACCAAGTTTGTGTAGACCGCAATAAAACATCTTTAAAACTATCGTTTGCAAAGTAGGCTTTACAAAAGAGACTCTTTTTTTTAATCTTTTCTTGCAACATTAATAATTATTTTCGTATCTTTGCAATCGCTTTAAGATATCTTATACATTAACAATTAGATGTAATAATATTATAGCTATATAGAATTTATGTATTTTACACTTTTAATCACCGTCTTCATAACGGCAGCCTTCTTGGTCGTTGCAGCCTATGTTACTGCAAAGCTATTGGGTCCCCGTTCTTACAATCCGACGAAAGGTGAACCTTACGAGTGTGGTATTCCTACCTACGGCACGTCTTGGTTGCCGATGCACGTGGGCTACTACCTGTTCGCTATCCTTTTTTTGATGTTCGATGTTGAGACTGTTTTCCTCTACCCATGGGCGGTAGTGGTGAAAACTTACGGCGTTCTGGCATTGGCAACGATAGGATTTTTTATGTTGGTGTTGGTTTTTGGCTTGGCTTACGCTTGGCGGAAAGGAGCGCTTGAATGGAAATAAGGAAACCGAAAATTAAGGCTATGCCTTACGAAGAGTGGAAAGACAACGACACTCTGGAGAAGATGGCAGACGACCTGAACGACGGAGGTACAAACCTTGTGCTGGGAAATCTCGACCAACTTATAAACTGGGGGCGCAGCAACTCGCTGTGGTCGCTTACGTTTGCTACCTCTTGCTGTGGCATTGAGTTCATGGCTGTAGGCTGTGCACGGTACGATTTCTCACGGTTTGGGTTCGAAGTAACACGTAACTCGCCACGTCAGGCAGACTTAATTATGTGCGCCGGCACCATAACGAACAAGATGGCACCTGCCCTGAAACGTCTGTACGACCAGATGGCAGAGCCAAAATACGTAATAGCAGTGGGCGGATGCGCCATTTCGGGCGGTCCTTTCAAGGACAGCTACCACGTGATGCGCGGCATCGACGAGATTATTCCGGTGGACGTTTACATTCCCGGCTGTCCCCCACGCCCCGAAGCCATCATCTACGGAATGATGCAATTGCAACGAAAAGTGAAGATTGAGAAGTTCTTTGGCGGTGCCAACCACAAGCAGACAGCTGCAGAAAGCAAGCTCGGAGTAAGTAACGAAGAGCTTATCTTTGAAGAAAAACTTGGCATTTCAGCCGAGGAAATCAAGGAAAAGCGCGAAACTGCATGGGAAGAGAAACACAAACCGGCTCCGAAAACTGCACGCCCAGCCGCTGCAAAGCCGGCTGCCGCAGCACCAAAGAAGGAAACCATCGTTGTAGACAAGCCTGTAACGAAAGAAGATGTGGAGAAGTTAGGCAAGGAATTGGACAAGCTCGACAAAGCAACACCTGAACAACAGCCTACCGAAAACAATACAGCAGCTAACTAATAAATAAGGTACGGAAAAATGAAATTAGAAAACAAAGAGTTTGGTTTTGAGCGTTTTGCCGACGAAATGGCGAAACTGAGAAAGGAACAGCATTTCGACTACCTTGTAACAATCGTTGGAGAAGACTTCGGAACAGACGAAGGTCTTGGCTGTATCTATATACTCGAAAATACGCAAACACACGAACGCTGCTCGGTTAAGCAGCTTGCGAAACAGGTAGAACAGGATTACGTGATACCATCAGTATATAAACTGTGGGCAGACGCCGACCTGCTGGAACGTGAAGTCTACGATTTCTTCGGCATAAAGTTCCTCGGACACCCCGACATGCGACGCCTTTTCTTAAGGAACGACTTCGTGGGCTATCCGCTTCGCAAGGACTATGACATGGATCCGGCGAAGAATATGTACACCACGAAAGACGATATCGAAGTGGATACAACTACGGAATGGAACCTGAATGCCGACGGACGACTGACCGCAACCACGCATCGGCTCTTCACAAACGACCAGTTCGTGGTGAACATCGGTCCGCAACACCCTTCAACACACGGTGTATTGCGACTTCAGACGGTGCTCGACGGTGAGAAAGTAGAACACATCTACCCACATCTCGGCTACATTCATCGTGGCATAGAGAAGATGTGCGAGTCTTATACTTATCCGCAGACATTGGCTTTGACCGACCGCATGAACTATCTTTCGGCGATGATGCACCGCCATGCATTGGTTGGCGTCATAGAAGAAGCCATGGGCATAGAGCTGTCGGAACGCATTCTGTACATTCGTACCATCATGGACGAGTTGCAACGCATAGACAACCACTTGCTCTACACATCGTGCTGCGCACAGGACTTAGGTGCTCTTACAGCCATGCTCTACGGTATGCGCGACCGCGAACACGTGTTGAACGTGATGGAAGAAACTACGGGTGGACGACTGATTCAGAACTATTATAGAATAGGTGGACTGCAAGACGACATCGACCCGAACTTTGTGGAGAACACAAAGAAGCTCTGCAAGTATCTGAGACCGATGATTCAAGAATATCTCGACGTCTTCGGCGACAACGTCATCACACACCAGCGTTTCGTAGGCATAGGTCCGATGGACGAAGAAGAGTGTATCAGCTATGGCGTAACAGGTCCTGCCGGTCGTGCAAGCGGCTGGCACAACGACGTTCGCAAGCATCACCCATACACCGTTTACGACAAAGTGGACTTCGAAGAGGTGGTTATGACGGGCGGAGACTCTATGGATCGCTACTATTGCCACATTAAAGAGATGTATCAGAGCCTCAACATCATTGAGCAACTCATCGACAACATTCCTGAGGGAGACTTCTATATCAAGCAAAAGCCTGTGATTAAGGTTCCGGAAGGTCAGTGGTACTTCTCTGTAGAGGGCGCAAGCGGCGAGTTTGGTGCCTATCTCGACTCACGAGGAGACAAGAGTCCGTACCGATTGAAGTTCCGTCCGATGGGTTTAACCTTGGTGGGGGCAATGGACAAGATGCTGAAAGGTCAGAAAGTAGCCGACCTTGTAACAACCGGTGCAGCCCTCGACTTCGTCATTCCCGACATCGACCGCTAAGAGAGAAACGATATATAAGTAATGAATTAAGAAATAAATCATATACATGTTCGATTTTAGTATAGTAACAAGATGGTTCGACGAGCTGCTAAGACAAACCTTGGGGCTCGGCAATTTCAGCACCATTCTTATAGAGTGCGTGCTCGTAGGCTTGGCAATCATCATTGGTTATGCCGTGCTCGCCATCATTCTTATTTTCATGGAACGTAAGGTTTGTGCTTATTTCCAGTGCCGTATCGGACCCGTCCGTGTGGGCTGGTGGGGTACGCTGCAGGTGTTTGCAGACGTGTTGAAGATGCTTATCAAGGAGATTTTCACCGTAGACAAAGCCGACAAGCTGCTTTACTACCTTGCACCTTTTCTTGTAATAGCTGCTTCTATCGGTACTTTCTCGTTCCTTCCATGGAACAAGGGCGCAGCAGTGCTCGACTTCAACGTCGGAATATTCCTTGTAACAGCCATCAGTTCCATCGGCGTGCTGGGCATTTTCATCGCTGGCTGGGCAAGTAACAACAAGTACTCTGTCCTCTCTGCCATGCGTGCAGCAGTCCAAATGATTTCTTACGAACTCTCATTGGGCATCTGCCTTATCTCAGCCGTGGTACTTACGCGTACCATGCAGATATCTGGCATCGTTGAAGCACAGACCGGTCCATGGCAATGGCTCATCTTCCAAGGGCACATTCCTGCCCTGTTAGGCTTCATCGTGTTCTGTATTGCAGGTAACGCAGAGGCAAACCGTGGTCCGTTCGACCTTGCCGAAGCTGAAAGTGAGCTTACTGCCGGATACCACACAGAGTATAGTGGTATGGGATTTGGCTTCTACTATTTGGCAGAATACCTCAATCTCTTTGTTATTTCAGGTCTTGCCGCAACGGTTTTCCTTGGCGGTTGGGCACCTATTAATATAGGTATAGAAGGCTTCGACAACCTTATGAACCTCATTCCGGGTATCGTCTGGTTCCTTGGAAAGACCTTTGTAGTAGTATTTCTTCTTATGTGGATACGCTGGACATTCCCCCGTTTGCGTGTAGACCAGATACTGAAGCTCGAGTGGAAATACCTTATGCCGCTCAGTTTGGTTATCTTGGTGCTCATGACAGTGTGCGTAGCATTCGGCTGGACATTCAAAATCGCATAACAAGATAATCTAAAGTAAATTAAGAATTCATTATTCTAATGGAAAAAAAGGAATCATATTTCGGTGAAATAGGGAGTGCTTTCAAGACATTGGCGACTGGTTTGAAGACCACAATGAAGGAATACTTCACGCCAAAGTCTACCGAGCAGTATCCAGAAAACCGCAAAACAACGCTGCACGTGGCTCCACGGCACCGCGGACGCTTGGTTTTTAAGCGAGACGAAAGCGAGAACTATAAGTGCGTAGCCTGCCTTATGTGCGAGAAAGCATGTCCAAACGGTACTATTCGCATAACGAGCGAAATGCAACAAGACCCTGAAACAGGTAGAAAGAAGCGTGCATTGCTCGACTATCAATACGATTTGGGCGACTGTATGTTCTGCCAATTGTGTGTAAATGCCTGCAATTTCGATGCCATCAAGTTTACAAACGACTTTGAGAATGCAGTTTTCGACCGTTCAAAACTCGTCCTACATCTGAACGAAGAGGTTTATAAGGGCGGCTCATTGCCTAACCTTGTAGACGGCGGAGCCGACTGGGAAGTAGGAACTTTCAACACTAAAAAGAAATAAAAGAGGAGATAAAGTTATGGCTAATTTAATTGTTTTTGCAGTTTTAGCAGTAGTAATACTCGCCTCAGCAGTATTCTGCGTGTCTACAAAGCGCATCATGCGTGCTGCAACGGCACTGCTTTTCGTGCTCTTTGGCGTAGCAGGGCTTTATTTCCTGCTTGACTATACATTCCTTGGTGCAGCCCAAATAAGTATCTATGCAGGCGGTATCACGGTAATGTACGTGTTCGCTATCCAGTTGGTAAGCAAGCGAACGCTTCAGGGTTTGTCTGAAAGATGGCTCGGAAAGCGTACCATTCTTGCTGCCTTAATTGCGCTTGTAGGACTTGCTACGGTATTAGGCGTGTTCCTGAAGAACAAGATTTTCAGCGAATTAGCATCTGCCAACACTGCCGATACGGAGGTTTCAATGCAAGTTATAGGCAAAAAACTTATGAGCGCAGACAAGTATGGCTATGTATTGCCGTTCGAATTCATTTCTGTTTTCTTGCTGGCGTGCATCATCGGAGGTTTGGTTATTTTGAATAAACAGAAGAAAGAGGAGGTAAAAGAATAATGATACCAGTAGAATATTTCTTTGTCCTTAGTGGCTTATTGTTCTTTATAGGAGTCTTTGGCTTTGTTACTCGTCGCAATTTGGTAGCGATGCTCATCTCCATAGAGTTAGTTCTCAATAGCGTAGACCTAAATTTTGCGGCTTTCAACCGTCTGCTTTATCCCGATGGATACGAAGGTATGTTCTTCACTATCTTCTCTATTGGCGTGAGTGCAGCCGAGTCTGCCGTTGCGTTAGCTATTATTATTAATGTTTACCGACACCTGCACAGCGATCAGGTGAACAGTATTGAAAATATGAAATTATAAAAAAGAACTATGTTTGATTACGCATTTTTGATACTTCTTCTACCTTTTCTGAGCGCAATCGTATTAGGATTGGCAGGTATGAAGATGCCTAAACCGGTGGCAGGTATCATCGGCACATGTATTGTGGGCGTGCTTTTTGTCTTGAGTCTCTACACGGCTTACCAGTATTTCTTCTACACTGGCGAATATACCGCTATGGGACAGACCTTCCATGTCGTAGATGGTCGCTTGGCAAGTGGCGTTTATCCCACTGTAACCGTCTTCAATCTAACATGGTTGAAGTTCTCCGAGTTATTGACATTTAATATTGGTTTCCGTCTAAGTCCCATCAGTGTGATGATGCTTATCGTCATTACCACGGTCAGCTTCATGGTCCATATCTATTCGTTTGGCTATATGGCGGAACGCGACAAGAACTATAAGTTCGAGGAATACGAGCACGGTTTCCAACGTTTCTATGCATATCTGTCGTTGTTTACAATGTCAATGTTAGGTCTTGTGGTAGCAACCAACGTGTTCCAGATGTATCTTTTCTGGGAGTTGGTGGGTGTTTGCTCTTATTTGCTCATTGGTTTCTACTATCCAAAGCACACTGCCGTGCATGCAAGCAAGAAGGCTTTCATTGTTACTCGCTTTGCCGATTTGTTCTTTTTAATAGGTATTCTGTTCTTCAGTTTCTATGTAAAGACGTTCAATTTCGACCTTTCGGCAGACGGTGCCCTATCTACTCAATTGCACAACTTGGCTTCCGACCCTGTAACAGCGTGGGCTATACCAACAGCACTGTTCCTAATGTTCATCGGTGGTGCGGGTAAATCGGCTATGTTCCCCCTTCATATCTGGCTTCCAGATGCCATGGAGGGTCCAACACCGGTGTCAGCGCTTATCCATGCTGCCACCATGGTGGTTGCGGGTGTGTTCCAAGTAGCAAGTTTATTCCCCATTTATATTAAGTATGGTGCTATCGAGCAACTCCACTGGATTGCTTACATTGCAGCGTTTACGGCTTTCTATGCAGCAGCCGTAGCATGTTGTCAGCGCGATATAAAGCGTGGTTTAGCCTTTTCAACCATTTCTCAGATTGCCTACATGCTCGTTGCGCTCGGCGTTTGCTATGCCATCGACAACGAGGAAGGCGGTTTGGGCTACATGGCTTCCATGTTCCACCTGTTCACTCACGCCATGTTCAAGGCGTTGCTGTTCCTCTGTTCCGGTGCCATCATCGTTATCATTGGCAGCAACTTCAAGGAATATATGGGCGGATTGCACAAGTATATGCCGATAACAAATGCCTGCTTCCTCGTTGGTTGTATCGCCATCAGCGGTGTTTGGCCGTTCGCCGGTTTCTTCTCCAAGGACGAAATCGTCAGTGCCTGCTTCCAATTCTCACCCGCTTTAGGCTGGTTCATGACCTTGGTTTCGGGTATGACGGCTTTCTATATGTTCCGTTTGTACTACGTTATCTTCTGGGGCAAGTCCTATTACGAGGAAGATCCGGAGAACAGACGCCGCCCGAAGGAAGTTCCTTTCGTTATGTGGGGTCCGTTGGTGTTCCTCTCTATCATTTCAATATTTGCCGGTTGGATTCCTTTCGGGCACTTTGTTTCAGCTACGGGACAGAGCGCCGACATTCACTTGCAGCACTTCCAGTTCTCAAGTGTAGCTTGGTTCAGCCTCTTGGCAGCAGCCATCGGCATTGCGCTTGCTACGTGGATGTATATGCCCAAGAGCAATCCTGTGCCCGACATGCTTGCGAAACGTATGCCGAAACTCCACAAGGCAGCTCTCAACAGATTCTATATTGACGACGCCTGGCAGTTCTTTACCCACAAGATTGTTTTCCGTTGCTTCTCCATTCCAATCGCTTGGTTCGACCGTCATGTCATTGATGGCACTTTCAATTTCCTTGCTTGGGGAACTCAGGAGGCTGGCGAGAGCATTCGTCCATGGCAGAGTGGCGACGTCCGCCAGTATGCAATATGGTTCATTACAGGAACTGTGGCTTTAACATTAGTAATACTTTGCTTGATATAAAGAGATGAGTTGGATTTTAACAATATTTGTAATAATCCCCGTACTGATGCTTTGCGGCCTCTGGGTTGCTAAGAACGACAATCAGGTACGCGGCGTGATGGTAGCAGGAGCCTCTGCCTTGTTGATTGGTGCTATATGGCTCACCGTCTATTTTGTACAACAACGTGCTGCAGGAAATACCGATACAATGCTATTGGCAGACTCTGTTACGTGGTTCAAACCGCTGAACATAGCCTTTGCAGTGGGCGTTGACGGCATTTCTGTGGTAATGATTTTGCTTTCAGCAATCATTGTTTTCACGGGCACATTTGCCAGTTGGCAACTCGAACCAATGAAGAAGGAGTACTTCCTTTGGTTCGTCTTGCTCTCGTCAGGTGTCTTCGGTTTCTTTATTTCAACCGATATGTTCACCATGTTCATGTTCTACGAGGTGGCATTGATACCTATGTACCTTCTCATTGGAGTATGGGGAACAGGTGCAAAAGAGTACTCTGCCATGAAACTTACCCTTATGCTGATGGGTGGTTCGGGCTTGCTCATCTTCGGTTTCCTCGGTATCTACTACTTCAGTGGTGGTTCTACGATGGACGTTATCGAACTTGCGAAGATGCACGCTATGTCGAAGACGGCTCAAAACGTCTTCTTCCCATTCGTGTTCATAGGCTTTGGCGTTCTCGGAGCGTTGTTCCCATTCCACACATGGTCGCCCGACGGACATGCTTCTGCCCCTACGGCAGTGTCAATGCTCCATGCCGGTGTATTGATGAAATTGGGAGGCTACGGCTGTTTGCGCATTGCCATGTACATAATGCCTGATGCTTTAGAGATGTGGGCACCTGTATTCCTTATCCTTACAACCATCTCTGTGGTTTACGGTGCACTTTCTGCCTGTGTGCAGACCGACTTGAAGTACATCAATGCTTACTCTTCGGTTTCCCACTGTGGCATGGTTCTCTTTGCTTTGCTTATGACAACGCAGACCGCTATAACGGGTGCTATACTCCAAATGCTCTCTCACGGATTGATGACAGCCTTGTTCTTCGCCTGCATTGGTATGATTTACCACCGTGCCGGAACGCGCGACGTCCGCTATCTTGGCGGTTTAATGAAGGTGATACCATTCCTTGCCGTGTCTTACGTGGTTGCAGGTTTAGCCAATCTCGGCTTGCCGGGCTTCTCAGGCTTCGTTGCTGAGATGACAATCTTTATTGGTTCGTTCGAAAACGGGGGCATGTTCCACCGTGTCTGCACCATCATTGCCTGTACGTCTATCGTAATTACGGCAGTCTACATACTGCGCGTGGTGGGCAAGATACTCTTCCAAGCCATTCCAAACAAGAAGTTCTACGAGCTGCACGATGCCACTTGGGACGAGCGTTTCGCCGTTGCAGGTCTTATTTTCTGTGTAGCAGGTCTTGGTCTTTTCCCATTATTCTTCGAGAATATGATTATCGATGCGGTTGGTCCAATCTTCAACCACATCATCGAATACGTTCCACAATTAGGTAATCTCTAATAATAAAGTAGCAAAATGAATTATAATGATTTCTTTAAGATGATACCAGAGGCAAGTCTTGTTGCCATTCTGATAATCCTTTTCGTTGCTGACTTTATTTCAGCAAAGACCGAAGAGCGTAAATGGTTCAATCCTTTGGCTTCCGTTCTCTTGCTTGCCAACACTGTGGTTTGCATGCTTCAGCTACAGCCCGAAGACGCTTTCGGTTGTATGTATGTTACCTCTACTGCGGTAAATGTAATGAAGGCTATCCTTGCTTTCGGTACTTTCATCGTGGTGTTGCAAAGTCGGGTGTGGGCAGAAAAGAGCGGAAAGGAAGGCGAATTCTACATGCTTGTCGTCTCTACCCTGCTGGGTATGGAGGCAATGATGAGTGCAGGCAACTTCCTTATGTTCTTCCTTGGCTTGGAAATGGCATCTGTTCCCATGGCGTGCGTCATCGCTTTCGATGCCTATCGCAACAATTCTGCCGAGGCGGCAGCCAAGTTTATACTTACAGCAACCTTCTCGAGCGGTGTAATGCTCTACGGTATCAGCTTCCTTTATGGAGCTTACGGCACGATGTACTTTAGCGACATCACTGACAATCTGCAGGCTACGCCGTTCACCATTATGGGTTTGGTGTTCTTCTTCAGCGGTCTTGGCTTCAAGATTTCGCTTGTTCCGTTCCACTTCTGGACAGCCGATACCTATCAAGGCGCGCCAACCACGGTTACGGGCTACCTCAGCGTAATCTCAAAAGGTGCTGCAGCCTTCACGCTCTTAAGCATCTTGTTCCACGTCTTTGGCAGTATGATGGCCTATTGGCACGTGCTCATGATGATTGTCGTTGCACTTTCCATCACCGTTGCCAACCTCTTCGCTATCCGTCAGGGCGAACTGAAACGCTTCATGGCGTTCAGTTCCATCTCGCAGGCGGGCTACATCATGCTTGCTGCATTGGGCAACAACTGGGCTTCTTCAGTTGCTGCACTCAGCTACTACGTGCTTATTTATGTGGTTGCCAATATGGCTGTGTTCACCATTATCTCGGTTGTAGAACAGAACAATGGCGGCAAGACCAACATTGCCGACTATAACGGCTTCTACAAAACCAACCCACGGCTCAGCTTCCTCATGACCATTGCCATGTTCTCGCTGGGTGGTATTCCTCCGTTTGCGGGCATGTTCTCCAAGTTCTTCGTGTTCATGTCGGGCGTAGACGGTGCCGACATTGCCACGACCGAGGGAGCATGGACCTACGTCATCTTGTTTGTTGCACTTATCAACACCGTCGTTTCGCTCTACTACTATCTCAAGATAGTCAAGGCAATGTACATTATCCGTTGCGATACGCCTATGCCAACATTCAAGAGCGACTGCAACACCAAGTTCACCCTTGCCCTCTGCACGGCAGGCATCGTACTCTTCGGTGTATGCAGCTGTGTTTACGATTGGATTGCAGCAGCTATCTAAGCAGGCAAAAAGATATTTTTTAAAATAAAAAGAAAACGCCTAAAGGGAAATCCTTGGGGCGTTTTTTTTATTTTAGAATAGAGTTTATAGTTTTTCTAGGGTTCCTAGTTCTCCTAGAATACCTAACCCACCCACCCCTTCATTATTATAATATTCCACCCAAAAACACGTTATCAAGAATATGAAGCAACTTTTACTCTTGCCCTTGCTGCTGTTTTGCGCCCCTGCATTTGCGCAAAGCTCTACGGCTACCGAGCACCTGCCGCTTACTTTCTGTGGTATCTCGCTCGACAACACCGCTGCCGCCTTTGCCGATTCGCTCTCTGCAAAAGGTTTCAAGCCCGAAACTGCCCCACTCCGCCTACCCATTTCTAAGGGCAACGCAACATTTCGCGGACGCTTCGAAAACATTCCGTGCATTGTGGAAGTAGGAAAAAATCATGCCGACAGAGTGGACACGGTGCGTGTTTTCTTCCTAAACGTAAACAATCCGCTGCGAAGCTACAACATACTCACCAACATTTACCGCAACCGTTACGGCACTCCCATCTTCGAAAACTACTACGACACGCACCTTCTGCCACACGATGCGCAACAGCAGTTGGCTTCCGACCCTTTCGTTACCACTTTTTCGGTCAATGGCAACACCGCCCAGTTCTCTTTATGCTACGACGTCCGCCTGCGTGAATACATCTACTGCCTGCTGCTCATCGACACTAAAAACGCACAACCCGTACTCTCCAACACCGACGAGGTCATAGAATGGTAAAATCACACCTCGCCCACCGTTCCACCTCTTCCAATTATGCAGACTGAAAACACGTGGCAGACAGCTCGTTAGCGGTGTTTAAACAGTATAGAAGTTAAATTACGTTAAACCAATACTTTTGTGTAAGCATTATAACTCTTTTTGTTTATTTTTGCAATAGTATTATAATATTTCATTAAATTCTTGTCAGCAGTACTGTATTGCTGCAGAGAATTTAACGAAACCTTGTTTAATTTAATTATCAAGAGATTATGAAGAGACTGCTATTTCTTTTATCGATGCTCGTATGCGCCGTGCTCGACGCTGCGGCAGAGCAGAGCATCGTTACCATCACCACGAGCAAGGCGTATGGCGATACTTTCGTTTTCAACCCGGTACCGATGGCAGAAGGCATCATATCGGTGGATTGGGGAGACGGCAACAAAGTAGATTATAAACTGAGTCCGGACATGATGCCGTACAAGCTACGCAGGGAAGGAGTGCTGAAAGGCAACACCGTGAAGATATACGGAGCACTGTCCGAACTGTCCGTAACCGGACAAGGAGTTACCGCAATAAAGCTTGAGGGACAGTCAGGACTGAAGAGTCTCGACCTGAACAATAACCAGCTTACGTACACGACACTCGACCTTGGCGATGCAAAGAACCTTCAGCGGCTGTCGCTTTCAAAGAACAAGATAAACATGCTCAACCTCCGCGAGTTCTCAAAGCTGGAATTTTTCGACATCTACGAGAACCCGCAACTCTCCACTGTGGCTTTTGCCGACGTCAATCCGAATATGAAAATGATTACCATGTACAACTGCGACATAGTCCATTTCTACGATACATACCTGTTTCCGAACCTGACAAGCATAGACCTACATGGCAATTCGCTGATGGACATAAGCCTTCCGGCAGAGAAATACCCATCGCTGAAATCGCTGAACGTGAGCAAAAACATGATTTCGACAATCGATGTGAGCGGACTGACAAAGTTGGAGAACCTCGCCGTAGCATACAACAAGCTCACCAAACTGAACGTTGCTGCGAACACGGAACTGCAGAGCCTGTCGATAGGACACAACGATATAAGCACAATCGGGCTGTCGAAGAACCTCAAACTGTCGAGCCTCAACGTGAGCAAAACCAAACTTACGGAACTCGATGTGTCGAAGATGGAAACGCTGAAGTCGCTCTATTGCGACTCAATACGCATCAACCGGCTCGAAGTGAGCGGTCTGAAATGGCTGCAGACACTGTCGGCAAAGGCGTGCGACCTTGAGTTCCTCGACTTCACGGCAAACTATTTCGCACTGCGATACCTCTACCTGCAGGGCAACAAAAACTTCACACCGCAGTCTCTGAACTTCATGTATCAGACCATACAAGACCCCAACCGTACGGGATACATGTATGTAAAGGACTCTAACGGAGAGACGGCAGATGCAGAAAAATACCTTATGTTCAACAATCCGGAGTCGCATTGGAGGATTGACGTAAAGGGCGACGGAACCTGTTCGATGGCAGAAGTAGTGATAACGCAGAAGCCTGCGACAGGCGGAACCTACAAGGTGATGAAACGCGACATGGTGTATTCGCCCGACAAAAGTGCCTTTGAACGGCACTACAACGAAGTGGGCAGCGACGGAAAGGTCGTTCCCGGCTCGATATTGTGCGTGCGCTACACTGCCGAAGAGGGCAAGCAGTACAAGGGAATAATGGTTAATGGAAAACTTGTGCAGGACACCTTGTTCGCCGTTACCGCAGATGCAGAGGTCAAGGCTGTGTTCGAGGAACAGCAAGACGAGCGGTGCATAACGCTCACCGTACCGGCAGGGCAGCCCAGCACTTACGGTATAGGGGCAGACAACGACAACACTCCCGTGAAGATAGACTGGGGAGACGGTGCCCTGAAAGAATATACGGCAAAGACATCGTGGACTTTCATTGACGGAACAACGGAAGGAACGCAGGTCAAGATATACGGCGACGTAACCTATCTGAACTGCGAAAGCTACCCGGACTACGCCACAGACAACAAGATTTCGGCAATAGACCTGACCAAGAACAACAAGATGAAGTACATAGACATGTACTTCAACCAGCTGAAAGCCATAGACGTAACGAACCAAGCCGACCTTCTGTACCTCGACGTGTCCATGAACGAGGAAATAAAAAGCATAGATGTAACGAAGTGTCCGCTGTTGCTGCAACTGAAGGCGTACGGACTGGGCACGCTGAACAGCATCGACGTGAAGAACAATCCCGAGCTGCAGCTCATCAACATGAAGAATACGGCACTGAAAGACATAGACCTGTCGAACAACGGAAAGCTGATAGAGCTGAACCTTACAAACTGTAAGCTGACAGAAATCAACGTGTCGAACATGCCGGAACTGAAGCAGCTGCACCTCAGCAACAACGCCATAAAGAGCATAGACCTGAAGAACAACACGAAGTTGCTCGACTGCTCGGTGATGAAAAACAAACTCACGTCGCTCGATTTGTCGAAGAACGTGTTGCTCGAAAAGCTCGATGCGGCAGAAAACACGCTCGAAGGGCTCGACCTGTCGGCAAACACTGCCATCTGGTACATCGACGTACGCGGAAACAAATGGAACGCTTGCCAGCTCAACGACTTCTATTATGCACTGCCGAAATACGTCGATCCGGGCGAAGAAGCATCGGGCAGCACCACTCCAACGAAGCTCTGGATAGCATTCGGAGCCAACGCAAACGACGTGGAACACTCCGAGACACTGCTCGCCAAGGCGAAACTGTGGGTCATGAACTATACCGAGAACGGCGACGGAACGGGCTGCAACGAGGCATACATAACCATTCTGCCTTGCGAGAACGGAGAAGTAGCCGTGAAAGACCCTTCCGACAAGGTTGTGAAAAGCGGCACTAAGGTGCAGAAGAACACCGAGCTCACCGTCTATGCAACACCAGACAGTGGTTACGAAGTAGTTTCGATGAAAGCCAACGGACAGGATATTACAGACAAGAAGTTCATCATTAAACAAGCCACTGAAGTTGCTGTAATGTTCTCATTGGCATCTTCCATCAATGGCACAGAACGTGTTGTGGCAACCGCAGAGGGCGGAAACCACAAAATAAACATCTATACGAACAGCCCTGTCAAGGCAACCGTAGTAGGTGCAAACGGCAAGATACTCTTCACTGACACCCTGTCTGCCGACACGTCATTGGGTTTCCCAGCCGGCATCTACATCGTAACGTTGCAGAACGGCACCGACACCGTAACCCACAAGCTACTCGTCAGATAAACCAATTCACTTATATTGCTGTCCGGCAGAATACTGCCGGGCAGCTTTTTTCATGCCGAAAAGAAGACGACAACAGTGTAAATATCTTTCAGAACAATGGCAGTCGTGCAACCATCTAATAACCAATACCTTGCGTTACCCTTTCCCTTATTTCTTAAAACCTACCCTTTTATACGGCAAAAGCGGTTGTTTTGCACCGCAAAACCCATGCCTTTGCAATGCAAAAGTGCAGCCATCGCCTTTTAAGAAAATAATCTTTACAAAACAAACACTGGGTTGGCTGTTTTATATGTGTATATATAGTAGGCTAAAAGCCATAGTATCAGGCAGAAAGACCACCGTTTTCTGTTTGTTTATAGATAGCCATTGCCACCTTTTGCAGCTGCAAAGCCGCTGGCAGATGTAGGGGATTGTTCATTGGTTTCGTATACCTTTATTCTACGGCTTACTTGTTTTGCAACGCAACTATATATATAGGTGTAAATAATATTGATGAAACCAGAACAAAAAAGTTTTTCTATGGTTTTACAAAAAATACCCTTATAAAGATACGTAGATATTCGGATATTTTGTGTAAGTTTGCAAACAGAGTTGTAACAGGTGGCATCTGCCGATGTTAAACCACACCAGTTGCTCTTGCTGTTTGGTTTAACTCAACTGTCAAACACAACTTTTGCAAACAAAAAATTGCATTTAAACAGAAAGAAAGAGAGCGAAAAAAGAACAAAACTATGGATACTACATTAACAATAATAACCTTTACAGCGGCTGTATATGGGCTTGTAATGGGCATAATTATGGCATTCAGCATACGTCCGCAGTTGCTTCATCAAGAAAAGCTATATATTAGCCATAACAAAATTACTGGTTTCACTCAGCTTTACGTACTGGCTATGATGGTTTCTTTTGCAACTGTAACCCTATTTAATAATATATTTTCGTTCATAGGTCCCATTTGTATTGTTGGCTTTATACTGGTTATGAACATTGTTTTGATAAAAACCATACAGCGGAAACGGCAATGGTTACGTAAAAATCCTAACTATGCAACACTAACTTTCAAGGTTGGAGGTAGTTTTCTTGTACCTAATATACCTATGATTGTGTCGGTAGACGAAGATGAATATGCCTTCGACACCGTTTGTTGGATAGGAAAGAAATGTTTAATAACAGCTGGAACACATCGCATTAAGTTTAAGTTAGAAAAGCGTCCCCCTAGAAGATACAACAACAGAGTTCAACTTTTTAAACAATATATAGAGGCCGATTTCCAACCAGGAAACATATATTGCGTTGAAGAAGATATACCAAACGAGCATCTTACCTTACATTCTATATATAAAGAAGTGGTAGACCAAAAACAAAAAGTATGATAAACACCATTTTAAACATACCTCTTTTCTCGCCCATAACAACTGTAGATTATGTTTCTTGGCTATTTTTCATTTGTTTTTTCTATGCTATTGTAGGCTTATTTTTCCTGCGTTCGAAGTTTAGACATCAGGAAAATAGAAAAAAATTAATGTACATTCTTGTTTTCGGAGGGTGTGTTCTTATTGGCGCATCGCTCGTTTCGGCATACTGTGCAAATAGTTCTTTTAAAATAGGCATATACACATTGCCCTTTGTTCTTATAGTTTCTTTCATTGCAGGAAATATTGCCATTGTTAGATATATAGTGAAAACACAACGCTGGATAAACGCTAATAGGGGCTATGCAACACTGTTGTTCAAAGAAGAATGGTTTGTTAGAGAGATACACAGAATAGTTATTTTAGAAATAGATGGTGTACCCTATGGTAAAGGACTTATATATTGGGCTATGAACAAATGCCTTATTGCATCGGGCAAACACCAGATAAAACTGGCTGTAAAGGTGTTAGACAGCTATAAAAGTAAGCCTAAAACAAAAGAATACACCCAAGACGTGCTCTTAAATATGGCGCCAATGGGTAAATATATTATAGAAGAAGACAGAGAAAAACAGTGTTTAAATGTGCGCTCGCTATTCAAAGTAGTAACTAATAGCACCGAAGTGCCACACAAAAGTAGCTCAACTCCACCCACATAAGCACCGCACAACATTGCAGTTTAGGGTTGCTTGCCATTGGAAATATGCACTACCTTTGCACCATAAAGCCACATTTACATTCGCTTAAACAACAAAACATAAGCATAAACAAACATAAATGAGAACTAAATTCATAGTTGCAATATTGCTAATATTAGCATCTAACACCACAGCACAAACGTTAGAAGAGTGCCAAAAGGCGGCTGAGAAGAACTATCCCCTTATCAAACAGTATGGCTTAATAGCCCGGACAACCGAGCTGACAGTCAGGAACATTCAGAAAGGGTGGCTGCCACAGATTGCCGCTTCGGCGCAGGCAACCTGCCAAAGCGACGTTGTGTCGTGGCCCGAGCGCATGAAAAGCATGTACCAACAGATGGGAATAGCGATGAAAGGACTGGCAAAGGACCAGTACAAGGTAGCCATCAACCTTCAGCAGACACTCTACGACGGCGGTGCAATAAGCAGTCAGAGTGCCGTTACCCGTCAGGAAGGAACGGTGCAGGAGGCACAGAACAATGTAAACCTGTATCAGGTGCACCGTCGTGTCAATGAAATGTACTTCTCGCTCCTGCTGCTCGACGAACAAATCAGGCTGAACAGCGATATTAAAAACCTTCTGCTGTCGAGCGAAAACAAACTTGCTGCCATGGTAAAGAGCGGTACGGCAGCCGCAAGCGACCTTGACAACGTAAGGGCAGAACGCCTTGGCGCAGAGCAGCAGAACGCAAGTCTGAAAGCCCAGCGGCAGATGTTGCAGCGCATGTTAAGCGTCTTTTGCGGCATAGAGGTAAGCAAACTCCGAAAACCGGCGGCTGTCAAAGCCACCGCTTCGGCAAACAACCGACCGGAACTCCGGCTGTTCGACAGCCAGCTGAAGCTCTCCGAAGTGCAGGAGAGAGCCTTGGACGCACGCCTACGCCCCACGTTGGGACTCTTTGCACAGGGCTATTACGGCTATCCGGGGCTGAATATGTTCGAAGATATGATAAGCCGTAAGTGGCGGCTCAACGGCATCGTGGGCGTAAGACTGTCGTGGAACGTGGGCGCTCTCTACACGCGCAAGAACGACAAGGCACGATTGAGGGTGCAACGCGAACTGATTGAGAACGCACGCGACGTGTTCCTGTTCAACAATAACATGGAACAGATACAGCAGACAGACAACATCAGCCGCTTCCGAACGATGATGCAAGGCGACGACGAGATAATTGTGCTGCGCACAAACGTACGCAAAGCTGCCGAATCGAAGCTGGTTCACGGCATCATAGACGTGAACAGTCTGCTGCGAGAAATAAACAACGAGAATGCGGCAAAGGTGCAGCAGGCTATCCACGAGATAGATATGCTCAAGGAAATGTACAACCTGAAGTACACCAACAACGAATAAACAACCAACCGAAAGATATGAAGAAGATAGTACCATTAGCCGTTCTTGCCTTTATGATGGCATCTTGCGGAGAGGAAAAGAAGGATTATGACGCAACGGGAACGTTCGAAGCGACGGAAGTTACCGTGTCTGCAGAGTCTTCGGGACAGCTTATCAGCTTCAATGTTACCGAAGGACAGCTGCTCAACGGCGGACTGACGGTGGGACAGATAGACTCGCGCCAACTGGCACTGAAGCGCGAGCAGCTGGCAACAAGCAACCAGCAGCTCGATGCAAACCACGGTCTGCTCGAAGCAAACAAGCGACAGCTGGCTGCCAACCGACAGGCTACGGCAAGCAAACAGCTCGATTTGAAGAAGCAAGTGGCGTCCATTCGCCAGCAGATAGCCAACCTGCAGCGGGAGCGTCAGCGCTTTTCGGAACTCCTGCACGACGGTGCCGTACCACGGAAGCAGGTCGATGACATCGACTATCAGATTGAAGTGCTGCGCAAACAGCTCGCTGCCACCACCGAACAGATAGCCAGCCAGAACGCCGCATTGGCAGAACAGGACAAGGGAATAGCCGCACAGATAGACGGAATCAGCTCGCAACAGGCTGGCGTAACCGCCCAGCAGGCAGGCGTCCGCACCCAGCAGGCACAGATAGACGACCAGATTGCCCATACTTTCGTGAAGACTCCGCTCGCCGGAACAGTATTGGAGAAGTATGCAGAGCAGGGAGAATTCGTTTCCGTAGGCAAGCCGTTGTTCAAGATTGCAGACACCAAGAGCATGTTCATACGGGCATACATCACCTCCGAACAGCTGAAAAACGTCAGGCTCGGGCAAAGGGTTACGGTGCTGGCAGACTACGGAAAGGGGCAGAAAAAGAAGTATTCGGGGGTTGTTACATGGATTTCGAGCCGGTCGGAGTTTACGCCCAAGACCATCGTAACCGACGACGAGCGTGCCGATTTGGTCTATCCCATCAAGGTAAAGTTCCAAAACGACGGCTACGCAAAGATTGGAATGTACGGCGAAATAAAGTTCTAAGCATTGCGGCTGACTATGAATGCCATCGAAGTAAACAATATATCGAAGCATTACGGCAAGGTGCAGGCGTTGCAGAACGTGAGCTTTTCCGTTGGCGAAGGCGAGGTTTTCGGACTGATTGGTCCCGACGGAGCAGGCAAGACGTCCATGTATCGCATACTCTGTTCGCTGCTTCTGCCCGATGCAGGCACGGCTTCGGTTGCGGGATACGACGTTGTAAGCCAGCTGAAAGAGATACGCAAGCGGGTTGGATACATGCCCGGCAAGTTCTCGCTCTACCAGGATTTGACGGTGGAAGAGAACCTAAAGTTCTTCGCAACGCTGTTCAATACAACGGTAGAAGAGAACTACGATTCCATCAAGGCCATCTATTCGCAGATTGAACGCTTCAGAAAAAGAAAGGCAGGGGCACTCTCGGGCGGCATGAAACAGAAGCTTGCGCTCTGCTGTGCACTCGTTCACAAGCCGCAAATACTATTCCTCGACGAACCGACAACGGGCGTAGACCCAGTCAGCCGCACCGAATTCTGGGACATTCTGGCACATTTAAAGGAACATCAGATAACCGTTGTTGCATCGACTCCGTACTTGGACGAGGTGAGAAGATGCGAGCGCGTGGCGTTCCTTTCCGAAGGTATTGTAAAGGGAACAGGCACGCCCGACGAGATATTAACCGAGTTCAGAGCCGTCTTTAACCCTCCGCCCGTAGAACATAAACATAGCAGCGAGGTGGAAGAAACCACCGGAAACGTCATCGAGGTAGAGCATCTTGTCAAGGCTTTCGGCAATTTCCGTGCGGTGGACGACATATCTTTCACGGTCAGGAAAGGCGAAATATTCGGCTTCCTCGGGGCTAACGGAGCCGGAAAGACCACTGCCATGCACATGCTGACGGGCTTAAACCAACCCACAAGCGGCACCGGCAGGGTGTTAGGCTACGACATTCGCACCCAATACGAGCAGATAAAGCAACACATTGGCTACATGAGCCAGCGGTTTTCGCTATACGAAGACCTCACCGTTGCCCAGAACATACGCTTGTTTGCAGGCATCTACGGCATGCAAGACGACGAAATCCACCGTAAGACCGACGAACTTCTGCAGCGTCTCAACTTCGCCGAGCACCGCAACAGCTTGGTGTCCGGTCTGCCGTTGGGGTGGAAACAGAAGCTGGCTTTCTCCGTCAGCATCTTCCACAACCCGGGCATTGTGTTCCTCGACGAGCCTACGGGAGGGGTCGATCCTGCCACTCGCCGCCAGTTCTGGGAACTGATTTACGATGCCTCGGAGCAGGGAATAACCGTCTTTGTAACCACCCACTACATGGACGAAGCCGAATATTGCGACCGCATAACGATTATGGTGGACGGCAAAATCAAGGCTTTGGGGACACCCGACGAACTGAAACAGAAGCTCAATCAGCCCGACATGTACCACGTGTTCACCTATCTGGCACGCCAGGCAACACGCAGCTCCGACTAAAAAGCAAAGAAGAAGAAACAAGAAAGATATGCAGGCAGTTCGTTACACACACGCCATTACAATGTTCAATATACAATGAAGCAGTTTATTTCGTTCGTTATCAAGGAAACAAAGCACATTGTCCGCGACAAGCGCACCATGCTTATCCTGTTTGGCATGCCGATAGTCATGATGCTGCTGTTTGGCTTTGCCATTACCACCGACGTGAAAAACGTGCGCACCATAGTGGTTATGGGCAATGCAAACCATGCCACACAGCAGGCGGCAGACTGCCTGGCAGCATCGGAAAACTTTACGCTTACACAGGTAGTGGCTACCCCTGACGAGGCAAAACGGCTCATTCGCAACCAGAAAGCAGACATGGCTGTGGTGTTTCCGAAAGACTATGGCGGCACAACACAGTCGGTCCAGTTTATTGTAGACGGCTCCGACCCGAACATGGCACAGCTCTGGACGAACTATGCGGGGGCGGTCTTGACCAATCCGAAAGAAGGTCTGGTAAACTCGAAGCTGCTTTACAATCCGCAGATGAAGTCGGCATACAACTTCGTTCCTGCCATCATGGGAACGCTGCTGATGCTGGTCTGCGCCATGATGACGTCGATTTCCATTGTCCGCGAAAAAGAAAGGGGCACCATGGAGGTGTTGCTTGTCTCGCCCATACGTCCGCTTCTCATCATCGTTGCCAAGGTTGTTCCCTACTTGGTGCTTGCCTTTGTCATCTTGATTGCCATACTGCTCATGGCTATTTTCGTGCTGGGCGTACCGCTGCAGGGGTCGTTGGGCTGGATATTTCTTATCTCCACGATATACATTCTCTTGGCACTCTCGTTGGGTTTGCTGGTTTCCAACGTTGCAAAAACGCAGCTCGTGGCACTTCTTTTGTCGGCTATGGTGCTGCTGATGCCCATTGTCATGCTTTCCGGAATGATATTTCCCATCGAGTCGATGCCACGTATTTTGCAGTATGTATCTGCCATAATACCTACCCGATACTACATCAGTGCAATGCGAAAACTAATGATTATGGGTGTTGGAATAGAGCAAGTGTATCGCGAACTGGCCGTTCTTGTGGGCATGTTCGTCATACTTTTGTCGCTTTCGCTTGCCAAGTTCAATAAACGATTAGAATAGAAACACATGACGCTGAAATATCTTTTACGGAAGGAATTTACCCAAATTCGTCGCAATTCGTTTATTCCCCGCCTCATCATCGTCTTTCCAATAATGGTTATGTGTGTGCTTCCGTGGGTGATGAACATGGAGGTGAAGAACATCGTTGTAGATGTTGTGGACAACGACCGCACTACTACGTCGCAGCGATTGGTACACGAAATCGAGGCGAGCAGGTACTTTGTCTTCCACGGACAGCAGCCTGACTACGCGTCAGCACTCGGCAACATAGAGCATTCAGAGGCTGATATGGCAGTGGTCATACCCCGAAACTACAGCCACGACCTTGCCTTGGGACACATGCCTCAAGTGCTGATAGCTGCCAATGCAGTGAATGGAACAAAGGGAGCAATGGGTTCTGCCTATCTGTCGCAGATTGTTCTGTCGAGCGTGATGCCCACTGCTCCAGCCATGAAGTCGAAAATCGACACGCTGTTTCTATACAACGAGCACCTTAACTACAAGCTTTTCATGATTCCTGCCCTCTTTACTATCGTGCTGATGCTGATAACCGGCTTCCTGCCGACGCTGAACATAGTGAGCGAAAAGGAGACGGGCACGATAGAACAGATTAACGTTACCCCCGTAAACAAGTGGATTTTTATTCTTGCCAAGCTTGTTCCCTACTGGCTCATCGCCTTCTTCATCATCACCGTCTGCCTCGCATTGGCTTGGGCTGTATACGGTATAACCCCGGTGGGGAGTGTCGCGCTCATCTATCTGCTGGCTATGTTGCTTGCCGTTTTCTTCTCTTCGTTCGGGCTAATCATATCCAATTACTCCGAAACAATGCAACAAGCGGTTTTGGTTATGTGGTTTTTCGTGGTCATACTTTTGCTGCTTTCGGGCTTGTTTACGCCCACCCGGTCCATGCCGCAGGCAGCTTATCTCACCACGTATGTCAATCCCGTGTGCTACTTTATAGAAGCCATGCGCACCGTGTTCATACGTGGCGGCAACCTCGGCAGCATTGCCCACCAGGTGCTGGCACTCTCCGTAATCGGACTCTTTATGGGCTGCTGGGCTGTACTGAGCTACAAGAAGAACCATTAAAGACAGCCGTCGGCAGGCTGTTCGGAATGTAAATATATTCCAGAAATGTGGCAATTGCATAACCGTCTGACGTACAGCGCATTAAAGTTCCTACATTTTCATACGGCAAAACAGCCCCTTTTACACGGCAAAAACATGCCTTTTGCAGTGCAAAACAGCCTGTTTTGCATTGGAAGACAACAGGTATTGACAATGTGTGGATATTAGATTGTCATACGGTTATCATTATTTAGGAAATCATCTGCAATCTTGGCGAATGCTTGCAGCATGGCTCTTGCGTGTAGTCTGGCAACAAAAACCTCTGCCACATCGCTGCAGACACCTGCCGTAAGGGCGATAAACATGAAATCGTTCGGGTGGTTTATGGATATGAGGGGGCAAACAAATCGACCTCTCCATGCTGCCTGCCTAAAGTGGCAATGAGGGTTGCACGGGCTGCTCACCCCTACCCTCGCCCGCAGAGCTGGTTGTATGGGCAGTACTCGCATATTCTCTGGTTGCCCGTGGGTACGAAAGTTTCGCTGCCAAAGAGTTCTTCCAACTTTGCCTTCAAGAAGTTTTCAAAGTCGGCTTCGTAGGCTACGGCATTCGTAACAGGCTCTCCACCCAATGTAACAATGGGCGAATAGTGGTCGCTTCCGGCGTGTTGTATGAAGAGCAATGCCGGACTTACGGGCTTGTGGTTGGGATTGTTGTCGGCATCGTTGGTCTGTTCGATGATGCTGTACAGCACCGCCTGGAAGATGTAGTCGCTCTTATCGGTCAGTATTTTTCCCGAGTCGAATATGGCATCTACGTCCTTCAGCTGTCCTGCCACCTTGTTTCCGGTTTTGTAATCGACCACACGGAGCTGCTCTTCGGGCGTGTTCAGCCTTATTTCGTCCAACCTGTCGACACGTCCGCCCACCGTTATGGTCTTCTGCTTTCCCCCGACATCTATTGTAAAACGCTTGTAGATGTCGAACTCGTGGCGTATTACGCGCATCGGAGAAGTACGCAAGTCGAGCTGGAGAAGGTGTCGGAGGAACTTCTCTATGACCTCTTTCTTGATGATATGCAGACCGTTCAGCTTCGGGTGGCGGGTGCTTCCGGGCTTCTGCAGGAACAGTTCGCGGGCGAAAGCCTCGCTCACCACGCTGTCTAAGGTGGCGTTTGCGTTGCCCGACGTGGGCGACTGTACCGAGCGTCCGGTCTTTAAAAGCTGTTCTATATCGCTGCCTTTAATTACCTCGCGCGGCAGAAGTCGCTCGTACATCAGCTGTGCCGCACAGTGGAAAATGTTTCCAAAGACACGTCCGTCAATGTCTTCCGTCTCGTTGTCGTCGCTTTCCGAGAGTTCGGCAACATACTTGTAGTAGAACATTACGGGGCATCGCTGATAGGTGTTGATGGCAGTTGGCGAGAAGTAGGATATGCCGTTGAGCTTCTGTAGCACCGTTTCGTCCTTCCTGATGATTGTCTTTTGCAACATTAACGGTTCCTGTCCGGCTTGCAACGCCCACTGTCTTATGTCGAGTTTGCTCTCTACCAACAGCTGCAACATGAAGCGGCTCATCTCTCCGGCACGCGTTCCTTCGGTGGAATTGTTGTACAATAGTGTTACGTTCCTGGCACGTTGGAGCAGCCGATGGAAGTAATAGCTGAACACAGACACCTTGTTGTCGATGGTGGTAAGACCGTAAGCCTTGCGCACAAAGTGGGGAATGAACGACACGTCGTTTACTCCTTTGGGCATGTTTCCCTCGTTGCAGGAGAGCACCAGCACGTTATCGAAGTCGAGATTGCGTGTTTCCAACACACCCATTATCTGCACTCCGCGCGCCGGTTCGCCGTGGAAGGGAATGGTGGTAGAGGCAATGAGCTGACCGAAAAGGCGGCGGAAGATGACGAAATCGGCTGTCAGTTCGCCCCCTTTCATCAGTTCCAACAACTTGTTAAGCAGCGTGTACATGCGGAAAGTAGATTCCTGAAAGAGCTGGTCGTGGCTCTCTGCCCCATTCATTGCGATGGTTCTGACCGTCTCCGACAGCCATTCCACCAGTGCATCTACCGGTTTGTCCACGTGTTTCAGGCGTGTGCGTTCCACCTTAATATAGTATTGCTTCTCTACTTGCAGCTCGGCGAGCAGATTGCCGGCATCTATTCCGAGATATTTTCCGTAGGGGTGGCGCAGCACGTGCGACAGTTGTTGCAGACGGTAAGCACCTTCTTGTGCCGAATAGCCCTCGGTCTGGAGTGCTATGAGCTGCCAGACCATGGAGGTGATGGGTGTCTGCGACAGCGGATAACCCGTTGTTACGTTGAGCGTATCTACCTCGGGCGGAATGCAATGTATAACGGTTTGCAGCAGCATTTCGTTGCACATGACCACCGCCGTGCGCTTTCCTGCCTTGTAGCGCTGGTTCTCCAACAGCCATTCGGACACGTAGCGGGCTTGCAAGTTCTCGGTCGGGGCAGACACGTAGCGTACTTCCTTGTCGGTTTCAAAGCCTGTATAAAGAGGGTTGTCGGCACTAAATTCGTTTGGAAACTTGTCCAAGCACCTGTTAATATAGGTGCCTGCCTCGTTGGTCTGCACCATATAGTAGTGGTCGTAGTCCCAGTAAAAGCGTGCCTTTCCCTCGCTTTTCAGAGCCGAGAACAGTTCTTGTTCCACCTTCTGCAGCACGTTGAAGCCCACAAAGATGTAGGTATCGTAGCGGTCGGGCAGCTGTTTTTGTTCCACGACGTCTCTGTACAGCATACCCTCGTAAGCCAAATGCTCTGCCCGAAGGCGTGCCTTGAATTCGGAATAGATATTGTACAGCTTGCTCCAAAGGTTCAGGAAGCGTTCCTTGAGTATGCTCGAATCGCCCGTGAAGTTGGCAAAAAACCTGCCGAGTTCTGCCTTTTGGTTCTCCGTAAGATAGTCTATCGTGTCCAATTCGTGCAGGTCTCGTATGTTGCGGAACACCTTTTCGGCGTCTGCCATGTTCTTGTCGATGTCGTCGAAGTCAGCCAACAGCAGCTGCCCCCAGCCGTAAAACTCGTCGAGTGTCTCGTTTCTGCCTGTCTGTTCCACATATACCCGGTGCAGAACGCACAGGCTTTTAATCGGATCGGCTATGGTCTGGTCGGACTGTTGGCGGAATAATTCGGAGATGGTAACGTACGCCGGGCTCCAGATGGGACCGTCAGCACGCTTTGCCAGTTCCTGATTGAGGAACAGAGCAGCCCGCTTATTGGGAAAGACAATGGCTGTATGGGCTAAGTCGTTGCCGTGTTTTGCTATCAAATCGTTTGCTACTTCTTGCAGGAAAGTCTTCATCTTGTTACGCTTTAGGGTCGATTTCAACTTCGGTTACTATGTTTTTTACCACATACCACAGGTATCCCGACACATTCTTATGTCCCATGTGGGTCAGTATTTCCATGTATCTTTGCACTTGCCTTTTGTATTCTTCCCGTTCGTTTCCGAACTTAAAGTCTACCACGACAACCTCTTTTCCGTCGGTCATTACCCTGTCCGGGCGATGTTCTTCCACCTCGTCGGTTTCTTTATTGTACTCTAATATGGTGCATTCGTTGTACAGCTGCCACCTTTTGGAGAACCATTCCTGCACCTGTGGGTGGGTTATGGCATCTTCAATGCGGGTGCGCAGCTGTGCCGAAGTTATCTCGTCGTTGTATATGATGCCTTGTTGTTCCAGTTCGTTCAGCCTTGCCGGAATGTCGTCGGTGGTATAAATGGTAGAGAAGAGCTGGTGCAACACGTTGCCTATCTTTATGTATCGCGTTCTGTCGGAGGGGTCCACGTCTTCTCCCTTCACAAATTCCATGCTCTTGTTGCTCTGCTTAAAGCTTGCCGCCTGGGGATATGTGGCTATGCTTACAATGTGTTTGCCGGGCTTAACCAAGAACGGATTGTCTGCCGCGGTGCGCTCTTCCTCGTGCGTTGCGGGGGCGATGGCGCCGTACCGAAAGTGTATTTCGCTGCCGATGTCGTCGGGAAAGTCGAGCACGCTGCCCCGTAACTGTTCGCTAACCTGCTTCAATGCCGTTTCGATGGCATACGAACGATTGGCTGGCGGAATGCCTTTTGCAATCTTGTCGAGTGCCGACTTGCCTTGACGGGCGCCCGAAACGAACAGGTTTTTCGATGCTCTTGTAAACGCAACGTACAGCAAGTTAAGGTTGTCTACGATGTTCTGGAAGTGTTCTTCCTTGTAATCGTCTTCAAAAACCGTGCCCAGCATTTCGCTCCGCCTAAAGTTTATGGGCAGCAAAGGCAGCTTGTTGTAGGGTTCGGGCTTGCCTTCCGTTTCGCACCATAACGTGTCGGGCTTCTCCAAATCCCAGTTGCAGAAGGGTATGATGACGTTGTCGAACTCCAACCCCTTGCTTTTATGAATGGTCATGATGCGTATTCCCTCTATCTCGTCGCTCTGTATGGTCTTGGACGAAAGGGTATTTTCCCACTCGGCAATGAAGTCGTCGATGTCCGCGGTGTGGTCGTTCAGAAAGTCGTTCAGGGTGTCGTAGAGTGTGCAAACGTACGAACTCTGCCCTTCCAAGCGGTCTAAGCCGAACAGCATGAATAGTTTATCGACCAAATCAACGATGGGCAGACCCAGCAAAAGTTCTCTGTTCTCGACATATTCCTTGGGCAATTCGCTGTCCAACTTTGCCCTTTGCCGTCGGGCAGCCATCTGTCTGCGTTGCTTCTTGTCCAAGTCTTGCCCATCGGCATCGCCGCTTTGGGTGGGCGAAACCAGCAGGTCGGTGTCGGTCAATGGCTTTTTCAGCACTTCCTGATTGTAGAGTTTCACCAACTTTCCCCTCGTCAATACGTCGTCGGGGTGGGTAAGCAGGTGCATGGCACTTACTATAATGTTTACTGCCAACGACGCATCTAAGCGGAAAGCCTCGTCGGAAACGATGTTCATTTCGCTTCCGAAGGTTGCCAAGAGCGTGTCCACAATGTCCTGAATGTTGGTTTTCGAGCGCACCAGAATGGCAATCTTGCTTTGGTTCTTGCCGCCATAGCCGTTGGCAAACAGTGTCTTTATGGTTTCTACAAGTTCTTCCAGCACGGCGTCCTTTATGCTTCTGCCGGGGAAGAGACTTATTCTTACATAGCCGTTGTCGGCTGTCTTGTGTGTTTTCTGCGCCACATCTTCGTATGCTTTCTGCACTATCGGGACTTTGTCTGCATCGCTTTGTTCCAGCTCTTTCACGGTGTTGGCAATACATTCTTTCCAGAATGCGTTGTTGAAGTCGATAATCCGCTTTTCCGACCGATAGTTATAGTCGAGCGTTTCCAGCCTTATCCGTTGGTGGGCGAAGCTGTCTTCTATGCTGTTCAGTATGCCCCAGTCGCCTTGCCGCCATCTGTACACACTCTGTTTTATGTCGCCCACTATCAGGTTTTGCGACAATTCCTGTGCCATGCAGTTGGCTAACAGCACCTTGAAGTTCTGCCATTGTATGGTGCTGGTGTCCTGAAACTCGTCTATCATGATGTGTTTCAGGCGTGCACCAATCTTCTCGAAGATGAAAGGCGTGTCGCTGTCGGCAATCAGTTCCTTCAGCAATGCCTGCGTGTTGCTAAGCATGAAGCGGTTCGAATCTTTGGTAAAGCTGTCTACGGCATCGGCTATGGCGTGCAGAAGCCGCAGCTCGGAGAGGTGCGAAAGGGTGAGACGGACAGACTGAAACTCGTTCCAGTTGTCGCGATTGTAGGCAATCAGTTCGCTGAGCTGGGCAGAAAGTCCCTCGGCAGCCAGTGTCTGTATTATCTGCTTGTCGGCTTTTGCACATTTGGAGCTGACCCAGTTCTGTGGCGATTCGTTGGCTTTCAGCACGCCTGCCTTGGGCTGTTCGTAGGTAAGGGGCTGGGTTGCGCTCTCTGTTAGATACTTATACAGTCCGCTGCGGAAGTTGCCCGGCACGTCTTCGTTGGCTTCCCGGATAGCCTTCAGAATACTTTTCGCCTTGTCGTTGAACGTTTTCCGAATGGCGTTCCGGCGGTGGCGCAGCGTCGTTTCGTATTTCCTGAAGTCGTCGGCATCGCTCAATTTCTCTTTCAAATCGGCTTCGTGGGCTTTGTAGAAGTCCTTGAATATGTTTGCTCCGAAGCTCTTTATCTTGCCAATGATGTTCCAGCCGTTGTCGTCTTCTATGCTGTTGTCGATGTACGAGCTTATCCATTGCAGCACCGGCTGCCCCTTTTCCAGGCTTTCTATCATCTGGTCCACTGCCTTTTCGGTTATTTCCTCGTTGTTCAGGTCTACCCTCAGGTTGGCAGTCTGCCCCAATTCGTGTGCCAAATTGCGCAGAACTTGTTGGAAGAAGGCGTCTATGGTGAGTATCCTGAAGTTGTTGTAGCGGTGAATGAGCAGCGTAAGGACTACCCGTGCATTGTTCCTTATCACGGCATCGGGCATGTTCGTCTTCTCTTTCACCTTGTTGAAATACTGCTCCGACGACTGCAGCGAATGGGCAATGCCGTAGAGTTGCGACAGAATGCGCATCTTCATTTCCTGCGTAGCCTTGTTCGTGAAGGTTACGGCAAGTATGTGCTGATAGTTCTCGGGGTCTTTCACCAGCAGCGATATGTATTCCACGGCAAGGGTGAATGTCTTTCCAGACCCTGCCGAAGCCCTGTAAACGGTTAGATGTTCTTCCATTCTGCCTAAGCTGTTTAAGTTCAAGCTGTAAAGGTAAGCATAAAAAACGGAATATGCAAACACTGTCCTTGCTTGCATATAAAATGGTTCTGCCGTCTTGCTGGCATCGACAAAATGGTTTGCTGCATGCTGTCCGCCATTGGCGCATGCCTCTTCGGCATTGTAAAGAAAATTCTGCCAAAAAGCGATTGCCGCGGCACGGCTTTGCAAAAGTGCCCCTATCGCACGGTAAAACAGTAGGTTTTGGCGTACAAGACAACCGTTTTCGCCATGCAAGACGAAGACCTTTGCAAGGCACTGACAGCAAGGCAGTTGCGCCGTTACTGTTTTCTTTACAAACAACAAGGTTACCATGTACAGACTTCCGTCTGCCAAAAATGCAGAAGCCACGCACTGAACGGTGCGTGGCTTCGGTGTCCGGAGGTATCGAAATCAGTACGAGCGGGCTATGATGACACGTTTTTTGGCAGGTCTGCCGCTTACCATGTCCACGCCTTCGGTCTGTTCGAACATGAAAGGAACGCAGCGAATGGTGGCTTGGGTGTCCTCCTTAATCTTCTCTTCGGTCTCCGTTGTACCGTCCCAGTGGCAGAGGAAGAAGCCGCCGTCCTTTATTCGTTCCTTAAATTCGTCGTAGTTGTCGCACTCGTAGATGTGTCCGTTGCGGAAGCTGAGTGCCTTCTGATAGATGTTTTCCTGAATGTCGTCGAGCAGTTTCGCAATTCTTTCTACGATGCCGTCGAACGAAACGTTTTCCTTTTCCAGCGTATCGCGGCGCATTATCTCTATGGTGTTGTTCTCCAAGTCGCGTCCGCCCATTGCCAAACGCACGGGCACGCCCTTGAGTTCGTAGTCGGCAAACTTGAAACCGGGGCGTTTGTTGTCGCTGTCGTCGTACTTCACGCTGATGCCGAGCTGTCGGAGCTGGTCGATGACGGGCTGCAGCTTCGCCGAAATGGCTGCCAACTGCTCGTCGCCCTTGAAGATTGGCACGACGACAACCTGTATCGGAGCTATCTTCGGAGGCAACACGAGCCCGTTGTCGTCGGAATGTGCCATGATGAGCGCACCTATGAGACGGGTGCTTACGCCCCACGATGTAGCCCAGACATACTCGGGCTTGTTCTCCTTATTGAGGAAAGTAACGTCGAACGACTTGGCAAAGTTCTGCCCGAGGAAGTGCGACGTGCCGCTCTGGAGTGCCTTTCCGTCCTGCATCATGGCTTCGATGGTGTAGGTGTCGAGTGCTCCTGCAAAGCGTTCGGTCTCGCTCTTCACGCCCTGCACCACGGGGACGGCGAGCCATTGTTCGGCAAAGTCGGCATAAACTTTCAGCATTCGCCTTGCTTCTTCCTCTGCTTCCTCGCGCGTTGCGTGTGCCGTGTGCCCCTCTTGCCACAGGAATTCCGATGTGCGGAGGAAGGGGCGGGTGCGCATTTCCCACCGCATGACGTTGCACCACTGGTTGCACATGAGCGGCAGGTCGCGGTACGAGTGTATCCAGTTGCGGTAGGTGTTCCATATAATGGTCTCGCTCGTGGGACGGATAACGAGCTCTTCGTCGAGCCTTGCGGTGGGGTCTACTTCCACTCCGCCCTCTTTCTCGTTGGCACGGAGGCGGTAGTGTGTAACCACGGCACATTCCTTGGCAAACCCTTCCACGTGTTCAGCCTCGCGGGAAAGGAAGCTCTTCGGGATAAGAAGGGGGAAATAGGCATTCTGTGCGCCCGTTTCCTTAAACATTTTGTCCAACTGTGCCTGCATCTTCTCCCATATAGCGTATCCGTAAGGCTTTATTACCATACAGCCGCGGACGGGAGACTGCTCTGCCAAATCGGCTTTCACAACAAGGTCGTTGTACCATTGTGAATAGTTTTCTGCCCGTTTGGTAAGGTGTTTCAATTCTTTTGCCATGTTCTATATAATTTTTTTACTGTTTCGTACAAGTAGGCAAATTCCCTAATCAAATAGGCAAATCCCCTTGTTTGATTAGTGCAATTGGCGTAATTTTGTGCAAAATTACAAAAAAATGTTGGCAAACAGCACGTCAGAACAAAAATAGTTGTATCTTTGCTTCGTGGTCGGCGCAGCTCCAAGGCACTGATTTTGCAGGATAACAATTACAAGTTGTTTCGTCCGGAGAGAATGTACGACACGCTCGGACAGCATGTGCGAACAGCCGGAACAGAACATATTACAAGACAAAACGTTTTAAATTATACACATTATGAAGAATTTAAAGACAATGGCAGCTGCACTTTGCGTGGCTACGCTCGTGTCAGGCTGTGCAACAAACCAGGGAACTTACAGTGCAGGAGGTGCCGGGGCAGGTGCCGTGCTCGGCGGAATCGTGGGCAATATCATCGGCAAGAACACCAAGGGAACAGCCATCGGAGCTGCCATCGGAGCTGCCGTGGGTGCCGGAACGGGTGCCATCATCGGCAGACACATGGACAAAGTGAAGGAGCAGACCCAGGCTCAGGTAGACAATGCCAAGGTTGAAACCGTGAAAGATGCCAACGGCTTGAGCTGCGTAAAGGTTACTTTCGACTCTGGAATCTTGTTCGCCACCAACAGTTCGGACCTCAACGCATCGGCTAAACACGACCTGACGAAGTTTGCCGGCGTGCTTAGACAGAACAGCGACTGCGACGTTGCCATTCAGGGATATACCGATGCATCGGGCAACGACAACATAAACATTCCGCTGTCGGAGCGTCGTGCCAAGTCCGTATCAAACTACCTGCGCGGTCAGGGTGTGTCTTCTGCACAAATTCGCACCGTAGAAGGTCTTGGCAGTTCGAACCCAATAGAGAACAAGCGCGTCAGCCAGGCAAACCGAAGAGTAGAAGTTTACATGTACGCTTCGAAGGAAATGATTAACAAAGCCAATAATGGCAATTTGTAACAGAACGCTTTTTTCTTGATTAAACTTATCTATGAACAAGGCGTGTTCCACTTTCGGAACACGCCTTTCTTATATTTTCCCGAAGAGAGATTGCGGTGAAGTGTTCTTCGTGTCATCGTTTCCGAAGAACAATATAGCACCCTTAGAATTCCAAAACCTCTGAACATCAGAGCAAATATAGCTCTTAAGGTTCTCAGAACTCCTAAAAACTCATAGAAAAAACAATATTTCCAGACTGCACTTTCTACCCTTACATCAGCATCGGGACAACGAAACGTGCCAAGCAATAGCCGCCGCCGATGAGCCAGCAGTAGATGATGGCAGCCAGCAGGAAGGGCTTGAAGCCTGCCTTCTTGAACTTGTCGATGCTCGTTTCCGCACCGAGTGCCGTCATGGCCATGGTTAAAAGGAAGGTGTCCAGGGTTACAATGCCTTTCACAACCTCTTCGGGCAGCAGGTTGAGACTGTTGAAACAGATTACGAGCAGGAACATGATGGCAAACCAAGGCACCTGTATCTTGTTCTTCTTTCCCTCTGCGCCCTCACGCTTCGCAACGTCCTTTGCCACGAAGAAGGCGATGACGAGCAGCACGGGCACCAGCATCATCACGCGAATCATCTTCACGATGATGGCACTGTCGCTTATTGCGCTGCCCATTGCGTTGCCTGCTCCCACCACATGTGCCACTTCGTGAATGGTAGAACCCGCAAAAATGCCCATCTGTTGTGCAGGCAAATCGAACACGCCCGAGCGGTAAAGAACCGGATAAAGGAACATGGAGAGCGTACCAAAGATGACCACCGTGGCAACGGCAACGGCTGTCTTGTAGGGTTTCGGGCGTATTGCGCCGTCCACGCCCATTACTGCTGCTGCCCCGCAGATGGCACTTCCGCAAGCCGTGAGCAGGGCTATGCTGCGGTCCATCTTCAGCAACCGTCCTATAAAGATGCCGAGCAAGATGGTTACCGTAACCACTATGGCATCGATGATGATGGCAGGAAGCCCTACGGCAGTGATGTCCTGGAAAGTGAGTTTAAAGCCGTAGAGAATGATGCCGAAGCGCAGAATGCGTTTGGAACAGAATACGATGCCGGGCGTCCACGTCTCCGGCAAATTGTTGCGAAGGCTGTTGGCATAGAGCATACCGAGGATAATGCCGACTATCATCGGCGAAAACGACAAAGCTTTGGCAAAGCGCATGTCGCCGATATAGAATGCCGCACACGCAAAGAGAGCCATCAGGAGGACTCCGTGGAGCATGCTGCTCCGTTGTTCTGTAAGTTTCATATTGGTTGTTTTTATATTGTCAGTCGCCCTTGGCAAGTCCGTTTCGGGGTCTGCAAAGCGGCATGGCATGGTTGTTCGGGTGCAAAGGTACGGAAAAAACAACTATCCGGTTGTACATCATCGCAATAATTTGACAAAATCAGCAGATAAAACAAGTGGCTGACTGCCCGGGAACGGCTGTCCTATCCCCATTATTAGGTATTTTAGCAAACTTTCGAGAGGACAGTGTACAGCCTCCGGCGATTTCTTCGTACCTTTGTCTAAAAGAACAAGAGAATGAAGTTATCAGAACTGAAGACAGGCGAAGCCGGCATCATCGTGAAGGTTTCGGGACACGGAGGCTTCAGAAAACGTATCATAGAAATGGGGTTCATCAGTGGCAAGGAAGTGAAAGTACTGCTCAATGCGCCGCTGAAAGACCCCGTGAAATACCGTATCATGGGCTACGAAGTGAGCCTGCGGCACAACGAAGCCGACCTTATCGAGGTGCAACCCATAGGCAACTCGCTGCAAGACACCACCGATAACGACAGCCAAGACACCGGCACGAACAACGACAATGCCGGGAAGAAAACACAATATCCCACAGATTCTACTTACAATCCGCCATTGGAGGCTGACCCGTCAGACCCCTACGAGCCTACATTGGCACCCGACGAAGAAGAAAAAAGACACAACCAACAGCTCCACACCATAAACGTGGCACTCGTGGGCAACCCCAACTGCGGCAAGACGTCGCTCTTCAACTTCGCCTCGGGGGCGCACGAGCGGGTGGGAAACTACTCGGGCGTTACCGTAGATGCCAAGTACGGCTACACCGACATGATGGGCTACCACTTTGAACTGGTAGACCTGCCGGGCACATACAGCCTCTCGGCATACAGCCCGGAAGAGCTCTACGTGCGCAAACAGCTCGTGGACAAGACACCGGACATCGTCGTCAACGTGATAGACGCATCGAACTTGGAACGCAACCTCTACCTTACCACGCAGCTCATAGACATGAACGTGCCCATGGTATGCGCCCTGAACATGTACGACGAGGTGGAAAACCGTGGCGACCACATAGACTATAAGAAATTGGGAATGCTGCTGGGAGTGCCCATGGTGCCCACCGTCTTCACATCGGGAAGGGGCGTCAGGGAGCTGTTCCAGACCATCATACAGAACTGCGAGGGCAAAAAGGGCGATGCACCGCTCTACCGGCACATTCACATAAACCACGGACACGAGATTGAAAACGGCATTGCCGAAATTCAGGAACACCTGAACGAGGAGTCCGACGCATCGCAAAAATACTCCACACGCTACCTTGCCATAAAATTGCTGGAGAACGACAAGGAGGCAGAACGCCTGGTGAAATCGTTCCCCGATGCCACGGAGATAATGCAACACCGCGACGAAACCGCCAGGCGCGTGAAGGAAGAGACTGGCAAAGACAGCGAAACTGCCATCATGGACGCCAAGTACGGCTTCATACACGGAGCACTGCAGGAGGTGCACTACACCACAGGAAAGGGGAAAGATGCCTACGACACGACGCGCACGATAGACAAAATCCTGACGAACAAGTACCTCGGCTTTCCGCTTTTCTTCCTTATTCTCTTCGTAATGTTCACGGCAACGTTCAGCCTCGGGCAGTATCCCATGGACTGGATTGATGCCGGCGTGGCGTGGATTTCGGAAGTTTTAAACAACGCCTTGCCCGACGGGCCGGTGAAAGCCATGCTCGTAGACGGAGCCATTGCGGGCGTGGGGGCTGTCATCGTGTTCCTTCCGCAAATCCTTATCCTCTATTTCTTCATCTCGTACATGGAAGACTGCGGCTACATGTCGCGTGCAGCGTTCATCATGGACCGCCTCATGCACAAGATGGGACTGCACGGCAAGTCGTTCATTCCGCTCATCATGGGCTTCGGCTGCAACGTTCCGGCAGTCATGGCGACCCGAACCATAGAGAGCAAGCGCAGCCGATTGGTTACAATGCTGGTTCTTCCGATGATGAGCTGCTCGGCACGGCTGCCCATTTACATCATGATAACAGGCTCGTTCTTTGCCGCCCGATACCGCTCGGCAGTCATGATGCTGCTCTATGCCATCGGCATTGCAATGGCTGTGCTGCTGGCACGGCTCTTCTCCAAGACGCTCGTAAAGGGCGAAGACACGCCGTTTGTGATGGAACTCCCACCCTATCGTTTTCCGACATGGAAGGCAATAGGGCGACATACGTGGGAAAAGGGCAAGCAATATCTGAAGAAAATGGGAGGAATCATACTCGTTGCGTCCATCATAGTGTGGGCTTTAGGCTATTTTCCCGTGCCCGACAATCCCAACTTGGGCAATCAAGCCCGACAAGAACAGAGCTACATTGGGCAAATAGGCAAGACGATAGAACCCGTTTTCCGTCCGATGGGCTTCAACTGGCGTCTGGACGTGGGACTGTTGGCAGGAGTTGGTGCGAAAGAAATAGTGGCTTCGACCATGGGCGTGCTCTATACGAACAACGATTCGTTCGGCGACGACAACACGTACAGCGACGACAGTCATAAATACGAGGCACTGCGCCACCAGATGACGGCAGATGTAGCCAAACAGAACCACATCAGTTACGCGCAAGCCGAACCGCTGGCACGGCTCACAGCCTTCTGTTTCCTGCTCTTCGTCCTGCTCTACTTCCCTTGTGTAGCCACCATAGCGGCGATAAAAGGCGAGACGGGCAGCTGGAAGTGGGGCATCTTTGCTGCCGTGTACACCACGGCACTGGCGTGGATAGTGAGTGCCGTTGTCTACCAGGTGGGGGTGCTGCTTTTGTAGGTGCTGCGGTTTCTGCGGTGGAAGAAGGGGGTGGTTTTCCTAGAATCCCTAGGGTTCCTAGGAACTCTAGGAACCCTAGGAAAACTAGGGAACCTTAGAAAAAACCTATTAAAAGCTACTTTGAAAAAAGCACCCCCATGCCCTTGAAAAACAAAACAGGCTCTTTCAGGAAACAGAACAGGCTCTTTTGTCGTCCAAAAGAGCCTGTTTTGCCTTTGCCTTGCGGGCATTCATTTTTGTGTCATCGTAACTTCTATGCAATTGTTCTGGTCGAGCAGTTGGCGGAGCGTGGTGCGAATGTCATCGCAAGTCATGCTTTCAACGATGGAACGGAAGGTGGTGTCCACGTCTATTCCGTTGAACAGGTCGCTGTAGAGCACGTATTCCCAGTAGTTGTTCATGCGCAACACCTGGTTGTAGACCTTCCGTTCGTAAGCCTTCACTTTGTCGAGGTCTTGCTGCGAGGGCCCTTCGGTCGCCATCTTGTGCAGTTGTTCGTACACGATGGGTATCAGCTCGTGGTACTTCTGCGGGTCGGTCTGGAAGGCAATGCGCAGCAATGCCTCGTCGTCGGGGTGGTGCTGCAGGTCGCCCGACACCTGTACGCTGTAGGTGCCGCCCTTCTCTTCGCGCACCTTGTCGGTGTAGACGATGCGCAGGAGCTGCCCTATGGCGTCCATCAGCAGTTCGTTGCGGTTGCTGTATTCCATTTTTCCTTTTATCACGATGGTGGTGATGGCTGTCGGCGTGGCTTGTTCCTTGTGGAAGACGTACGTCTTCTTGCCATCGACGAGCCTTGCGCCGTGTGTACCAATGCCTTCCGTGCGATTGTTGGAAGGCAGCACTGCCATATACCGGCAGAGCAATGGGCGGAGCTTGTCGAGGTTGATGTTGCCCGTAAGAATAAGCTTGAAGTCGGCTGCGCTGGCAAACCGTTCCTTGTAAATCTGCATGATGCGGTCGTAGCTCACCTTCTTCAGCCGTTCCTTGTCCATCGATGCCAGGCGGTCGGTGCCGTATGCCACCTTGTGGAGGGTGTCGTTGTATGCCAACATCGGGTTTACGTGGGCGTTGGTCAGGAATGCTTCCTGCTGTTCCATCAGGCTCTTGAAGGCTTGCGGGTCTTTCCGTGGCTGCGTAAAGTAGAGGTAGACCAGTTCCAGAAGGGTCTCGGTGTCCTTCACGTTGGAAGTTCCCGTCATGCCTTCCGTGTCGTCGTCGATGTAAGGAGCCACGGTTGCGGTCTTCCCAGCCAGCATCTTCTCCAGCGCAAGGTCGTCGTACTGCCCCACTCCACCGATGGTTGCGCCAGCCATAAGGTAGGTCAGGTTGGGCATGTCGGCATCGGGGTAGAGGTTCTTTCCGCCCATGCTGAAGAGCTTCAGGTTCACCTCGTCGGGCTCGAAGTCGGTTTGTCGCACATAAACTTTCATTCCGTTGGAGAGCGTCAGCTCGGTGTAGCCAAACTTGTAACTGCGTTCCGACACGATGCTGCCTGGCTTTGGCAGGTTGGTTACAAGGCTGTCGCCCAACGCCTTTGCCTCGTGGTAGGGGGTATATTTCCGTGTCTGGGCTTCCAAGATGTTTTTTTCGATGGTGGCATTGGCAGGCATCTCAAACCCTTCCTTGGCAGGGCCGAAGAGCGTAACCACCTGATTCTGATTGGTTATTATGTCCTTTGCCAACGCATTGATGTCGGCAAGAGTAACCGATTTGTCGAGTTTCCGCACCAGTCCAAGCTCGTATTCGGGTTCCAAGATGGGCGTTTCTTCGAGGAAATTCTGCACGCAGGCTTCCACAAACTCGCCATTGCGACGGTTGGTGCGGTCGTTATAGCCATTCTCTGCAAACGACAGCATCTCGGCTTTTCCCCGTTTCAGCTCTTCGGGAGTGATGCCGTTGGCGCGTGCGCGCTCCACTTCGCCCACCAGAAGGCGTATTCCTTCGAGCACCCTGCCCTCCTTCAGCACGCCCGAAAGCTCGAAAACGTCTTTCGTGGACGCCAGGAAGAAGTTGCCGTCGCGCACCGATGCCGATATGAAAGGAGCGTCGGCAGCTCTGGCAAGTGCTTCCAAGCGGTCGTTTACAGCCATTCGCAGAATGCTTGTCTTGTAGTCGTCGGCATAGTTCCGCAGGGTGTTGCGCTCGGCTTTCGGCGTTATGTCGCGCTTCATGTATAGTGTGAAGTTCACGGTAGGCTGCTCCTTGTCAGTTGCCGTGTACAGTATCATCTTCCTGTTGTCGCCCACGGGGTAGTAAACACGCCGTTCAGGATTTGGAGGCAGGGGTATGTTGCCAAACATCTTGCGTATCTTCGTCTCCATTCCGTCCTCGTCTATGTCGCCCACAACGATGATTGCCTGCAGGTCGGGGCGGTACCATTTGCGGTAATAGTCGCGCAAGTCGTTGTAAGGAAAGGTTCTTACGATGTCCATATTGCCGATGGGCATGCAGTCGGCATACTTCGTTCCGGCGTAGATAACGGGCATGGACTGTTCTGCAAGGCGCTGCATTGCCATGCCGGTGCGGCGTGTCCGCCATTCCTCTTCTATCACTCCGCGTTCCTTGTCAATCTCCTTGTCGGTCAGAAGCAGGTCGTGGCTCCAGTCGTGGAGTATGAGCAGGCACGAGTCGATGATGCCTTCGCGTGTTACGGGTGCTGCCAATATGTTGTAGACGGTCTGGTCCACGCTGGTGTAGGCGTTGAGATTGGCTCCGAACTTGATGCCAACGCTCTCGCACCACTTCACGATTCCCGGACGAATGGAGTCGCCGGGGAAGTGGCGCGTGCCGTTGAATGCCATGTGTTCCAGGAAGTGTGCCAGTCCGCGCTGGCGTGGTTCTTCGAGTATGGAACCTACTTTCTGGGCGATGTAGAAGTCTGCCACGCCCTTTGTCTGGCTGTTGTGGCGTATGTAGTAGGTCATTCCGTTGGGCAGAACCCCCTTGCGTATGGTCTTGTCGGTGTCCAGCCTGCCCTCTTGTGCGTAGACGTTGCAGGCTATGAATACTGCAACGATGGTGAGAAAATGTTTCATATCTGTTTTTATATGTTGCTTTTAATGTTTCGTCTTGATTCCGGCTGCACCTTGCCTTGCCGCCTGCTGTGCCGTCTAAGGCTTTTTCAGGCAAGATGGAACGGCATTGGGCAGGAAGTCGTCGGTGGAGTTGTTGGTGTCAATCCACTTCCTTCCGTCCTTCTTTCTGATGACTGCCTTGTTGTAGCGGGACTCGTCGAAGTCCACAGTTCCGCAGTAAGTGAAGCCCTTGTCGAGCATCGGCGAGATGATGTTCCACTCGTGTGCGGTGGGCACGGCAAGGTTCACGGCATCTACAATCCATGCGTTGGGCATGAAGTATTCGTATTCGTCCATGGGCACGACGATGTCGCCCTGCCTGAATATGTAGCCGAACTTGTAGCGATACTTCGCCGTATAGGTCTTCCGGTCTGCCATTGGGCGAGCCAGTGCGTAGCTTTTCACGCCCCGGGTGTGCATTACAAACGTTCCGCTGAAGTTGGCATACCAGTTGGAAAGGTTGGGTACCTTCGGGTTGTCCTGGTCGCCTTCGGGGTTCGAACCCTTATCGTAGATTTCGAAATTGGCTTTGCGCAGGTCGAAAGAGTTGGGGTTTACGGCTCGATGGTCTATGGCAGTGAGTGCCATGAGCAGTTCTTCGCCGGGCTTGACGGGTACGTCGTGCCCTGTGCCGGGAATGACATAGATGGCTGAGATGGTCATTGCCTCGTCCATGATGTCGGGCTGATAGTCGTGCTTGTCGTCGCTGGTGAAGAACGATTCCACGAAGGCGATGCCGTCGGCATACAGCGTCGTGTCGCTGTTGTTGCCTATCTTGAAGTACTGGTCGTCGGTGTACATGAACCCGTCGGGCGTTGTCGTGCCGGTAAAGAATATTTCTGATATGACGAATCCCTCCTGTGCGGAATACACGTTGAGGGCTATCTCGGTGGTGGAGGTGGTTTCTGCCGCGCCAATGGCTACGTTCTCTCGTGCAGCCTTCACCTTTGCGGCAATGTCCTGACCGTTGAGCCGATAGCCGATGATGCCTTTCACGGCAATGTTGTAGCTGCCTTCGGGCAGCGATATGTCGGCTGCAAAGCCTTTGCCGGACGGCTGGAAGTTCGCTACAGTGTATTTCCTGCCGGTCTGAATGTTGGTCAGCACTGCCGTTCCCTCGCCCAGTGTCGCTCCGTTTATGTTGAGCGGCATGTTGAGAGAGAGGCGGTGGCTCACCATTTTCGGTTCCGCTACATCGTCCTTGTACTTGTTGCACGACCACATTGCCATGCAGAGGAGGGCGAAGATGACCGGCACTGCGTTCCAATCATGCCTGAATTTGCTTGTGTCCATTGTTCTGTTGTATTGCTGTATTTACTTTTTCGTCAGAATGTTACGCCAACGGTGGCATTCGTTTCCACCTGATGGAGGAAGGAAGAGTGGCTGTAGGCGAAGGTTGCCCTGAGGAAAATGCCTGCGCCCTTCCACTGTTTCGGGTGATGGTAGACGGCACACTGCGTTCCCATCTCCCAGAGGTGGGCGGTCTTGGCGGCGTAGGTGTCGTTCACCAGCTGCGTTATCTGCCTGTCCATGATGGCATAGGGCATGACTATCCGCCTGGAACTGTTGTGGAAGCAGGCTGCATCTGCGTTCCATTCCAGCAGCCACTGTGCGCTGCGACGCCACAACCATTGCCAGCCGAGCCGTCCGTAGGTCTTCGTGAAAGCCATTTCGCGTTTCAGGTCGATGTATTCCGAATGGTCGTCGAGCCAGCCCAACCTTGCGTGGAGCATGAATTGGGACTGCCTTCCGATGCCTATTGCTCCGCCAACGTGGTAGTCTGACTTGCGACTGCGGAACATCGACAGCGTCATAAGCGACTTGTATTCGGTGCTCGACGAGCTTCCTGCAATGTGTTCGTTGCCCCGGCGGTGCTCCATGTTCCAGCCCGAGTAAGCCGCCCACCGCATTTTTCCCTCGTGTTTCCAGCCTGCCTGCATGGTAGTGGTGCTCACTTCCAATCGTGTTATGGGCAGTGCGTTCAGCTCGGTGAGTATGTTGTTGTAAGGCATATAGCTGCCTTCGATGGACAGATATGCCCCACTTGCATCTAAAGGCGACAGCTGCAGGTCGGCAATTGCGCCCGTCCCTTTATAGTAAGAGGAGCGGACAGCCCCTGCAAAGCGCACATAGTTGGTTCCGAGTCCCGTCATGTGGTATTCGGGAACGACGCCCAGCGGATTGTAGAAGTCTACGTTGTTGGTCTGCTTATAGGTGCGCATGCCTATTCCTGCCCCCATGTTGTAGTTTCCATAAGCACGAGCCAGCCCGATGCGGAGGGTCAGGTCGGTGGCTATTCCTCGCGGTCTGGGGTCGATGGTGCGGTATTCGTGTTCTGCCCTGAAGTCTATTTCTGCCCCGAAGGTCCATTGCTTCAGCTTCACGGCATAGCCTCCGCCGAAGGCGTATTGCTCGTTTTGCAGGTCTCCGCCGATGGTATCTGCCATGACGTAGGGATAAAGCTGGTCGTAGTCGGAGGTGGAATTGAAGCGTATGTTGCGCTTCCTGCCCGTCTGATAGGACGCCCCGCCCCACACGGTGGTGTTCGGACTGAGCTTCAGATAGGAGCTTACGGCAATGTTGCCCAGCGTGTGTCCGTCGCCCGTTTGGGCTTGTTGCGGTTTGTTGGCTTGCCTGTAACTTACGTTCAGGTACATTTCCGACAGCGAAGTGGTGTAGGCAGCGTGCATGAAGGCGGGGTTGTGCAGTGCGTTGCCCAGTATGTTTGTCCAGCCGTTGCGGTGCTCGGCTGTTGCGGTGGTGTCCCTGTCTTGTGCCATTGCAGGCGAAAGCAGCAGACAGCAGCAGGCGGTTATCAGTAGTCTTCCGTTCATTCCGTATATATAAAGAGGGGTTTTTGCTTACCCAAAGAGTGGGTTTTGTCCACCAAAAGGGTGGGTTTTGCTTACCAAGGGGTGGGTTCTGTGTACATGATGACAGTTCCCGTGCCTACATGAAGATGATTTTCGTACTTATCTGCGTGGGGTGTGCAACAATTTCCACATAGTTTTCCGAAGCTCTGTAATACTTTACGTGTTCTGTTCCGTCTGCCATTCGGTAGCGCAGCGTACCTTCGGCATCGAGCATATACGAACCACGCAGCACGTCGAGGGCGGCAGTGGTGCCCCTGAATGCCGATACGGTGTAGCGGCGACCGTCAGAGAGGTTCTTCAGAACCACCGTTCCTTGCATTTCCACAGGCACGATGGTGTCGGGAACTTGCAGCGTAACGACGGCTTGCGTGTAGTAATCGTCGTATTTCTGTCCGCAGCTTGCTGCAGCGAACGGCAGCATGAGCACGGCTATCAGGTAGGACAAGTATTTCATTATGGTGTTCGTTTTAAATTCTTTGCGGCTGCGCGCAGGGTGCGTTTCCGCCTGACTTTATAGTTTTACGTTCATTTCAAGTCCGAAATAGGGGGTTACGTATCGGCGTACAACGAAGCTGTTGCGTTCGTAGTCGGGGTGTATGTCCCACAGTTTGTTTACGAAGAGTGCCACCATGAGCCTGTTGTTGAAGAGCTTCTTGGTAGCCTTGAGGTTCAAATCCATGCTGAAGGGCACGGTCTGGCGGCGAAACATGCCGTCGGTATAGGTGCGGACAAGGTGCTGCAGGTACGTGTCGTGCGCATCGGCTTCGGTGTATGGGTGTATGTTTCCGTCCCTGTCCATGTACTGCAGCGGCGCATTTTCCTTGCGCATGGACTGTTCGGCAGTGAGCCACACGCACTGTGCCGACAGCGAGAAGCCCAGCTTGAGCTTCGGAATGGTGGTGTCGAAGGTGAAGTTGGTGTTTACCATCTCCCTGATAAAGCCGTCGTCGTCCTTGTATATGCCCACTATTTCGAGCGGTTCGCCCCCTATCGTCTTGGAGGGCTTGTACATTATGGGCTGCGAATTGTGGTATTCGGTGCGGAACCACGCCCCCGTTACGGTGAGGCGGGTGTTGATTATGGGGAAGCGAACGGTGGAGAGCACCCACTCCAATCCCTTTTTGTAGGTGCGGCTGCCGTTGGAAGCGTGCTCGTAAGCCCGCATGACGTTCCTTGCCTTATAGGGCAACGCATTGATGTCGGGGCGACTTGTGAGTGCGTCGGGGTCTATTCCTGATGCGTCGAACTCCTTGTAGGCGTATGGCGCATAGACGTCCATGGTGCGGAAACCCGACTTCATGTCTTCCACGAAACAGGTTACGGTGAGACGGTTTCCGCCCCACTCCACATCCGTCTTGGCTTCCCACTTCAGATTTCGGGCTGCCTTCAGTTCCGTATTGGTGGGATCGACGACGTAGGTCTGCAGGTACATGCGCCTGTATTCGGGCTTTTCGTGATAGTAGTTAAGCTCCACAATGTCCATGTAGGTGGGTTCGGGGTAGAGCAGGTCGATGGTTGGGAACATGCTTTGCCAGCCTATGCCGCCCGAAAGGCTCACCGTCATGGGGTTGTGGCACAGGTTGAACGACGGAAAAGTCCACCCTACATTCAGCCGTGGGTCTACATTCACCTTATTATATATGGCAAAACGTTTACTTATACCCGGCATTGTTTCGGCTCGCACGCCCATTTCTATGTCTAATTTGTGGTTTCCTATGCCCTTGCTAAGGGTTTCTTCCACGTAAGCAGCCAGCATTTGCGACGCCGGAATGTCGGCATATCGGCGCGGACGATACGATGCTCCCGTGTAGACAGGGTGCAGACGGTCGAATATCTGTCCCTCGCCAAGGTTGCGGTCCATCTGGTAATCGACACCCACGAGCAGCGTGTTGGACAGTCCCCTGACGGGTGCGCTGAAGCTGGCGTTGGCTTTCAGGTACAGGCTGACGGGCTTTCCGTCTACCGTATGGGTGGCAGTGTATTTGTAAGGAGCTATCAGCACGGCATCGCTTTCGCCGTTGGTCATGGTCATGGCAGCAGGTGTGTCGCCGTCCAGCTGTACAAGTTTGGTGCGCTCCAGGCGGTTCCGCTCGTACGAGAACGATGCCGACAGCCCGGCACTCTTGAAGAAAAGTCGCTCGTTGTTGCTGCCCATGCTGAACGAAAGGCTTGCGGCATATCGGTTGTACTTGGACTTGTATCTGTCTGTTCCGCCATGGTTGAACTGGGGGTCTGCCTTGTCGTTGTCGAACGAGCCGCCATAGTCCATGTTGAACGAGCCGTTATAGTCCATCGCTTCGGTGTGCCACCGCTTGTTGAGACGTGCCGAAAGCGTGATGCGCTGATAGGTTTCGAGCAGGTTGCGGGGTTCTGCCTTGTTGTCGAGATAGTCGGCACTGAGGTTGAGCGAGAGTTTCTTGGATTGCCATTCAAACGCCTTGGCAAGATAGAACAGCTTGCTGTCCATGTCTGCCTTGAACCTTGCAGAGAGGTCGTTGCCGCCTTTGCGCCGCTTCACCTTGACCAATCCGCTGGTAAGGTCGCCGTACTGTACGGACGGAATGCCGCGCACGATGGTTACTTCCTGTATGTCGTCGGTGGAGATGGTGCGCATATCGACACCTGCATTGGCGAAGTTCCGCTTGCCCGAGGTGCGGTCCACTGCGCCCGAAAGGTACTGCATGTTGCCGTTTACGCTCACGGGTGCACCGTCGATGATGAAGCGCGTGCCCAACGAAGAGGTGTTGTACTGGTCGCTGGCTATGGGTACTTCGCGCAGGTTTATGGTGTTGGGCACGTTGAGATGGGGGTCGTGGGCACGTCCGCCGGGCAGCAGTTCCAGCAAGTCGGAGAAACTTGAGGGTTGCAGATGCTCCATGGCTTGCCGGCTGATGGTGGAAACGCTGGACAAGCCGTGCCCTTCCTGCGCGGTAACCACCACTTCCTGCAGGCTGCTCACGTCTACCGACAGATAGTAGATGCCTTGCTGCTTGGGCGTTACCTGTATGGACTTGTAGCCGATATACGATATTCTGACGGGCTTGCTGAAGCCTTCAGAGAGTACGAAACAGCCGTTCTGGTCGGTTACGGCAACTATCTTCTTCGTGCCAACTGCCATGACCGTCGCACCGATGACGGGCTGGTGCGTGCCGCTTTCCAGCACCTTGCAGCGCATCTGTGCCTGCAGCTGACCGAAAAGCAGGCATGCGAAGAGTGTCAACAAGAGTCTTTTCATCTTATGTTGAATGTCTTTTAATTTTAAAAGACACCGAAGTTTCCATGCGAGGAACACACGGAAACTTCGGGATTTACTGTGTACGAAGATGCTGTTACCTGATTACTACTTTCTTTCCTCCGTGAATGTAGATGCCCTTCTGTGTGGGTTTAGCCACTCGGCGACCGTTCAAGTCGTACCAGACATTGTCGGCTGCGTGGCTGATGGTGGCTGTGTTGATGCCGGTTGCGTCGTCGCCGTCAAACGCTTGCCACGTAAAGAAGTCCATGGTGCCGGTTGCCTGCTTGGGTGTCCAGCCGCGTTCTTTCACCGCCTTGGCTTGTGCTACGGTCAGAGCGTTCTTCTCCTTGTCGTAAAGCTTGTTGTAAACGCAGAACTCGCGTTCGGTTCCTTCGGTCTCTTTCACAAGCGAAGCTATCAGCTTGTCCATCGAATTGCCACTTATCTTGTTGCCCCAGCAGGAAAGAAACTCTATTTTTTCGTTGTTGGCAACGTCCAGATCGGCAAGGCTGTTCTTGCTGCATTCCAAGCGTTCCAGCTTGGTATTCTTCGAAACATCGAGCTTTTCCATTCCGTTTCCGTTCACCCAGAGTTCCTCGAGGGCGGGAAGTTTCGTAACGTCGATGGAGCTGAGGTTCTGGTTTTCGCCCACGTTGAGCGAGGTGAGGTTAGGATTGTTGCTCAGGTCGAGCGCCGTAATCTGTGTTCCCTGCAGCGATATTCCCGTGAGCTTCGGGGTGTTTTCCAGACTGACGGTGGCGAGTTCCTTGCAGTTGCTTGCCCAGAACACCTTCAGTCTCGGTGCATTCGACAGGTCGATGCTCGTGATGGGGTTCTCGTTTACACGGAGTTCGTACAGCTCGGTTGCCTTGCTCACATCTATATAAGTAACGCCCTGCCCCACTATGGAAAGATAGTCTACGTCGCCATGTATGGTAATTTCGGGACCGTCTGCCGTCATGACGACTTTGTTCCCTGCCGCAGTAACGTTGTTGGCACCGTCTACCGAGAAGTTGTCGCCGTAGACGGGACTGTTGTCCAGGGCGTCCCCGTCTTCGTCCCATCCGCCAAAAATAAACATCTCCATCTTTATTTTCTGACCTTTCGACGCATTTGTCTTAATCTTTATAACACCGTTTCCCACTGCTGCCATGGCATTGGTGAACGACAACAGCAGACCACACACGAACAATAACAAGTATTTTTTATTCATAAGAATTACTTTTAGATTTTGTTTTATAACGTTTAATTTTTTGTGGGTGCAAAGTTACTTAGAGATTGAAAAATGTACAATACCCAAAATTAGGTAAAATTACAGATTGCAAAACAGGCTGTCTTGCCGCCCAAAACAGGCTCTTTTGCCTTCCAAAATGCCTTGTTTTGCCGCACCAAAACAGCCCTTCTGCTTTTCACCGACCATCATTTCCTTCCCACCTGCCACGCTCCGCCGCACGCCAAGCCACTACATCTGCCGCACCCTCCGCCGCTTGATGTCCAGACGCATGGGGTGCAGAATGCGCTGCTGGTGGTACAACAGCATGTAGCGTTCCACGATGGGACGCACCCGAATGTTCTTTCGCGCACGTATCTTGTCCAGCACGCCCGACGGATTTGCAGGCGGAACGACATTCAGCACCCTGCAAATGCGGCGCACGATGTTGCAGAAACTCAGCGGAATGCCACGGGCATCGAGCAGCAAGCCCGTCTCCCAGACAAGGTGCGACAGCTCCACGAGGTCGGTCTTCGTGCTCGTCCACCGCAGCCCCTCCACCGTTTCGTGGTTCAACAACTCCGAAAAGTCTGCCACTATCATGGCTTTCATCTTCGCTACATCGTCGCTCTGCCAGCGACAATCGCCCACATGGGTCTTCGAAAGTAACTTCATAATACGTAAAAAGTGGTTTGATGGCAACCGAAAATAAAACGAATTATATCCTCTAAATTGCCTGAAATATAAATTAAGGTTAATAACTCCCGTCGCAACCGCACTGCATGGGTTCTGCCAAACAGGCGGTGTAACTTCGCAAAACTCTCTCTACAACAAGTCGTTAGCCATTCCTACGGCTCGTATTCGGTACAAAAATACAAAGCAAGTGTGCAATAAATGTTCAATCGAAAAAATTGTTTTGTTAAACTTACGTAAATATATTGTTTTGCGAAGTAAACTCTTCTGAATTTCCAGATACATGCCATTAAAATATAAGAAAGTAGTTGCAGGGTTTCAAAAAAAACTGTAAATTTGCCTAAGAAATAGGCTGTTCGCAATAGAAAATACATATTCTGAAGAGCCATCAAGACAATTCTAACAATTTATAAAACTAAAATTATGAAAGTTGTAAACACAAACAAAGCTCCCAAAGCCATCGGCCCATACAGCCAGGCAATCGAAGCAAACGGACTAATCATTACTTCAGGACAGCTGCCCATCGACCCGGCAACCGGAGAATTTGCCCCCGGCGGCATCAAGGAGCAGACCAGACAGTCGCTCACAAATGCGAAAGCTATCCTTGAAGAAGCGGGCATCGGACTCGGAAACGTAATGAAAACCACCGTGTTCCTCTCGGACATGAACGACTTTGCTGCCATGAACGAGGTGTACGCAGAGTTCTTCAGCGAACCCTTCCCGGCACGCTCGGCTATCGCAGTAAAGACTTTGCCGAAGAATGCGCTCGTGGAAGTGGAGTGCATCGCAGCAAAATAAACTCCTGAAACGTTCCGCGCAAGGAACAAACATAGTAAAGATATTATTCCTTTCTTTTGAAGGCAGGCAGCGAAACTCCCACTGTGTTTATTTGATTTTTATAAAAACGAGGAAGCTGTCTGCCTTCGTCTTTTTCCTATTTATAAGAAACGACGTTGCAGAAAAATATCTAAAAGGATTGTCTGCAATGAGTTTTACAATTCAAATCTAACAAAACAACGTTGCAGAAAAATATCGAAAAGGATTGTCTGCAACCTAATTCATAGCGACAAAATATGAAAAAAATCAGCTCAGTCTTCAACATCTGCTTCACCGTCTTCCTATTCCTGTTTGCACTCGAACCCATTCTCGGCTCGTACGCCCCGTACTGGTACGCCATGTACGCGCTTATTGCAGTGGGAATTGTCGTCCTGCTTACCACCATAATCAATGGTTTCAGGAAGAAAATTTTTCCCCTTAAGCAGTTCACAAAGATAGATGCCACATCGTATATTCTACCATTTATATCTGTCTTAGGCATATTCATCAGTCTTGAATACGACACGAGTTTTTTGGATTTCTGGATATTTATGCTGATTTTAGATGTGCTTCCCATTGCCGTAACCATCTTCTGGAAACCTAAAAAACACCACTGATTTTATCCCAGACACCGTATTCCGCCCACCCGAACGCTCTCGGTTACGCCCCCGAATGCTGCCAGCTGCACCTCTGGACGGCACAAACTGCCTTCCCAAACGCCACCTGCGACAAATAGGGAGGGTCGCAATGGCGTTTTGTTAAAATCATCATTACAGCAGAAAGGAATATCCCCCGCACTAAAAACACAACTCCATCGGTCAACTTAGAGTATCATTTTCTTAATCATTATAATAGATTATATAGGGAAAGCCCAACTGCCTGATGCTCAATTATCCCAGCTTCCGACCTGCGACAGATACGGAACTTGCCGGCGACAGATAGGGAAAGGCGCTCCGACAGAATAGTAATGTGTCGCCGACAAATAGGTAACTCGCCGCCATATCGGCACGACAGAAAGGGAGAATGACTGCGACAGAATGGGAATTTTTCACTTTTTTGACGCCGAAAACCTGTCGATGAAGTGCCCAAAACACTACTTTTCATTTCTAAAATCCTCTTCCCTACCCCATCGCCTGACCGTGTTTTCTCTTTGGAATGTGCTTCCATAATTTGTATTTGTATATCTGTAACTAATTGATAAAGTGATTAATACACATTCATAAATATTTATTGCGACACAAAGGGAATAATATTTAAAACCATAAAATAAGCTCTTTAACGACAGATGGGGAAGAATTATCAATCCAGCACGCCTTTCTTATGGCTTCATAGGCTTTTCATTGCACCGCATTTGCCGTTAGAACGTGATTTGAAGTGAAGCCTTGCATTGTCTGGCAGTTTGTTCATTACACCGCATTTGCCGTTGGAAACATGATTAATCAAGCCCTTACGACTCCTGCAGACGGTCTGCAACGTCGCTGCGCACAGCCACTGTAAAAGCGTGATTTACCACGTTCCCCATCTCCTTCCTACTCCTTTCTTTTTGTCTCTCTGACGGTTCTCCCGTCTCCTCCTACTCTTTTCATTTCGTCTCTCTGACCGTTTCCCCGTCTCCTCTTAGCTTTTCTATTGAACTCACTGACTGTTAGGGACATGATAAATCAAGCCCCTGCGCCTCCTGCGAACGTTCTGCAACGTCGCTGCACACCCCTCGACATATTTCAGCTCGCCCGACAATCCAAATCGTTTGAATTTCTTTCGCATTCTGTTCGGGTTTTCTTTCCCAATTTGTCGCCTACTTATTAAAATGCAGGACTTCCCTTTTTGTCGTACCATACTTCCTTTTCCGCTTTTTGTAATCTTACTAATTTGTCGCGCATTACTACCCTATTTCTTTTCAGAACGACTGCAATCGTACTGAAAAAGGCTATCTGCAAACGTATAAATGGCTGTTTTCTGTGCGACAAATTAGGAACAAATATCGCTCAAAATGTCTCTTTCATTCATCATTTAAGTTGCTAATACACAACGAAATATATCCGACAAATTGCAGAAGAACTTAAACGATTTACAAAACTTTTCACTTTTTTGTCGCCGTTCGCCTTTAATTAACCCCTTATTTACTATGTAAATCAGCTTGTTACGACCATATTTACATAGCTAAAATATATATTCCCCATTTGTCGCACGTGTGTTTTGCATCATATTTCTTCCCATTTTGTCGCCCCAGACTGCCACTTTTATTTATTGGCGACAATTTTACTACTCTCCCATTTCGTTTTTTCCATATTTTGTCTGCGGCTCCCCCACCCCATCGCTGCAATTGTTTTCTGTTTCTCTTTCCTTTTTCTTAAAAAATATCGGTGTATTTTTCTCCTCAAAATATCTTCCGTTTTTGTCGCCCAAACTTTTGGGTTTCCAAAATGAGGTTGCAGTTTTCTTATTTTCTGTTCCCAATTTCCGATTTGCAAAACAGGCTCTTTTGCCGACCGAAACAATGCCTTTTGCATTGCAAGACAGCCTCTTTTGTTTTTCCAGAGCCTTCACCTGTGGCAGTAGACTTTGTTCTGTCCTTTCCCAATTAATTTGTCTGTTGTTTTATAAAGCTCTGTCTGTTGCCTATAAAACTTTGTCTGTTGTTTTATAAAGCTCTGTCTGTTGTCTTTTATAAACTTCATTTGTTGTTTGCGCCACCTGCTGTATGGAATATCTATACAGATGAATGTGCATGTCATGTCTGCCACTTTCTCTGTTATAAATATGCTGCATTTCCGAATAACGATACGTTTTAATAAATTGGAAATTATTTTCTTATTTCGCTTATTTGTTGCTTGCACGATGTGAAAGAGTGCTACGCATCATATATTTTTCTGTTCCTGCTCTCGGTGTGAGGGCATCGCCAACATGCCCGATGTATGCCTGCAGTGCGCAAGGTGATTTTTTTGTTGCATTGGCAGCCTATTCTTAGGAACTGTAAGGGTCTGTTCTGTGCCACCTGCAGGCTTGCAATGCCCCATCTATTTCGCACAACAGTTTCTTACCTGAATATAAACGATTTGTTTCCTCTATGTGTTCGGTACGATGAAACACTCCCCCACTGCATTACGATTGCCAAAAAATGTTTCACTCTTTCCATATCCTTTCTATTACTTTTCTTATTTCCAGTCTGCCCTTTCTCCTCCAGCCTGATTGCAAAAGGCACAAAAATGCACAATAAAGAAATACATACGTTTGTATAAAGATAAAGCCAAAGAAACATAAATATATAAAAACAAATAAACAAAAAGATAAATTTAGCGTTGCGAATAAAAATATATTGTAACGTTATATCTATTGAAGTTGAAATATAAATATATAAAAACAAAGAAACAAAACAGTATTAATATAAAATAAGATTTCTACTTTTGTATTGTATTTTATAAAAAACTAAAAACGTTTTGTTATTTAAATGTTTTGTCGTAAATTTGTAATTGTATGATGAATACCATTGCTATGTTTTTATATAAATATATCTTTGGTTGTCTGAATATGCTTTCTTGCGTTGCACTTGCGATACTGGCGTTCGCAAAAAGACTTGCTAACATGCTGTGTTTCAAAATATAGAGTAAATATATATAAATATAAATACTGTGCGTTCGCCGCTTTTCTGTTTCGCTTTGGTGTATGTGTTGCGTTCTTTGAATATATGTTTGATTATGTAATAGTGTACTTCTGTAAATATATAAATATAGATTTAGTCTTTTGTCTGGATAGGTATAATCAGATAATAACTATATCTTTAAATATGTTTATAGTGCATAATATAAGTACAAACATACTATAAAATATAAACAAACAAACACTTGTATACGTAGAAAGGTAAAGAGTTGATAATATTTAAAAGTAGTAATGTAAAGACGTATAACTATAAATATATAAAAATATGAAGATAAATGCATTTGAAATAACACCTCGTCGAGTTGCAATACTCGGCTGGTCGGTGTGCTTGTGTGTGGTATTCTTGTTGCTGCAGTTCTCCGAAAACTACGGACAACATATTGATGAGCTGTCTGCCGACGGCTTCAGTGTGGCGAGTGCAGCCCCCGACGTGTCGCCCTTGTTGCGCATTTGTGGGGTGGCAGTGGCGCTTTGCTCTGTTGTTGCGTGGGAACAGCTTCGCCATGCTTTGCTCAAAGCCAACCATTACTGGCTGCAACTGATGCAGATTGTGGTGATGGTGCTCACCGTTCTCGGGGCTGCGGTTGCCATAATGCCCTCTGGTGCAACGCAAACGGCTGCCGGTGCAACGCTGTTGAGTGGTTTTGGCAAGTTCCAGATGGCGTTACCATTCTACAACGACATGGCTATTGGAGTGGCAAGTCTGTGTTTGGGCATTGGGATAGCCCGGAAGTTTGGTGGCAGGATACGCCTTTACGGCATTGTGCTTGCCGTTCTGCCGGTGCTGTCGATGCTGGTTGGCGAGTTCTACACCTATTTATATACGAGCGTCGGCGGACTCACTTTGCCTGAGTTGGAGAACTATCGGGTTGTAAAACTGATTGTTCAGTTGTGCATTCAGGTTGTTTTGTGGGTGTTGCTGTACAGGAGTTTCGCTTCAAACGAAGATTAGATGGAGTGGGGGAGTGCAGATATGCTTAGGGATATTCGGTTTCATAGCAATCGCAGAGAGAATAAGCCACCTGTGAATAACAGCCTTTATAGGAATGGGAGATGCTGCACTTACCAGACAGAAAGGTAAATACAAAGATACAAGAATACCTTTAAAGGTAAATGGAAAGATAATTATAGACGTATAAACATAAATATATAGAATATTGATAAGCAACGATTTGCAATGTGTTTAGATATAAATAGATGTGTAAACGTAATTATATAAAAATGCACAAAGGCTTCTAATGGAGCTTTGCAAGGTGCAAATTGATGTGTTAAAGTAATGGTATAGAAATATGAAGAAGTTTGTGATAGACCATTTCGACCTACGTTCGAAAGAGTTGAAGTTGCTCACTGTGTTGGAATATATATTTATGTTCTGCATTGTGGGGCTGAGTCTTGTGTTGGTGAACCAGTCCGGCGAGAAGCTCACGGAAGGCAGCGTGTCGGTTTCCGATGCTGTTTCCATAACGTGCGAAGCCCTGATGTATCTGTGCGTTGTGTCGCTGTTGGCACTTTTGCACCGTGGTTTAGGCAGGGTAGGGCGTGTAAATCGTGTCAGTATGTGCCGCGATGCGTTAGCCTTTGCCATTGCTTCGGGTGTGGTTTATGTGGTTTTGGGCAAGTTGTTGTTGTTCTGTTACAACACCGAAGCGTTTCCCGATTTGCTCGATTGGGCGGTTTTCTTGACCAAAACCATATTCTTAGGATTGATGATAGGCATATTTGGGTGGATTTATTCCAACGGCAGCAGCCACATACGGCGTTGCATTCGTCGTGCGCTCTTTGTTGCCTTGCTTGCCGTCGGTCTTGTTTTCTTTTCAACTTATCTGTTCCTGCTCGGTCTGCCCGGCCTTATAATAGCCGTTCCGGTCATGCTCATGCTTGCGGCATGGGGCTGTAGTTTCGTCATGCTCAGCAAGATGTTGAAGTATGGCGGAACCGCTTCGGCATTGTCCGACACTGAAATCGACGATGCAGCAGGACAATGACCAGACAACAAACAAAGCGATAGAATTTTACGAAACAAGCAATATAACATATAAATATAACAAGGTATGAAAAATATTAAAGTAGTATTTGCCAACCAGAAAGGTGGAGTAGGGAAGAGCACGCTGTGCATGCTGTTTGCCAATTACTTGAGCTGGAAGGGCAAACCCGTGTGTATCATCGACACCGACCTGCAGAAAACCATTCTGATGCAGCGGCAGAAAGATGTTCAGATCTACGAGGGCGAAGAGCCATACAGTGTGCAGAGCTTCGACGTAAGTGCCCCCGAGCTGATGCAGCAGCTCATGGATTCGGCTTCAGAGGTGGAAGGCTACGTGCTGTTCGACTCTCCCGGCAACGTAAGCGAGGACGGACTGGTGCCTCTCTTCACCAATGCCGACTACATTGTGTGCCCTTACGAGTACGAAGACAAGACGTTGGATTCCACGGGAATATTCGTTCAGGTCATCAATGCGCTCAAGGACGTAAACCCGGACATGCACGCTCAAATCTTCTTTGTGCCCAACCGGATAGACCCCCGCATCGGTACTTCCGACGAGCAGCGCATGTGGAGCGACACCAACGACATCTTCTCGCAGATTGGAAAGGTTACGCCGATGGTGAACAGCCGTGCCACGCTGAAGCGCATAAACACCTTCGAGCTGCTTGCCACGCAGCGCGAGGCGGTGAAAGGGGCATTCGAGTACATGATAAAGCGAATGAAGTAGGCAGGTCTTACAATCGTATCTGCCTTGGGTTCAGCGTGTTGCCAACTTCACATAGTGAAGATTAGGCGATGGGACAGAACCTGTTCCGGCAGACGAACGATGCCCATTCAGGAAGTGGAACAGACGATAACAACAAAAAACAACATACTATTATGGTAAAGAAAAAGACGAAAGTGATAATGCCAGGCGGTATTTCTGGATTAGTAAACAGAATGCAAGGTGTAGAGAAGCCGGCGGTATCGGCACCTGCCGAGCCCGAACCCGTCGAGGAGGTAGTGGCAGAACCCGAGCCCGTCTGGGAGCCGGTGCACCACGAGCCTGCCCTCCACACCAAGCCGGCAGCACCTGCCGACGAGAAGGACCGCTCGGCTCCGGCTGCCAAGAAGTTGCCAAAAGCCGAGGGAAAGGAGCTTGCCCGCGAGTACACGCTGCAGCAGGGCGACACCACGGACAGCTGGCAGATGTTTTTGGACTTGGCTAAAGAGTACAAGCTGCGCGACTCCAAGCTTGCCACGGTGTACATAGACTCCGACCTGAAGAGTGTGCTCGACAGGCTGAAGTCTGCCAACAGCATCAAGATGCCGTCTACGGCGCTGCTCAGTTCCATTGTTGCCCGTTTCGTTTTCGACCACGAAAAGAACATAAAGGAAGCCATCTACGGCGACAGTCTGCTGTAGAAGCTTTCGGGTGTCTGGGGTTGTCAGGTGTTCCATGGGGGCTTAGAGCGCACGGGAAGCACGGAGGTTATGGTTTCCTTCAGGCATTCTGCCCCCATCGGGACACTCTCGGAAGTGGACATTCCTGCTTGTAGCAAGGTGTTTGCTGCCATGTAGGGGCGTGATTTTTCGCGCCCTACACTCTGCAGACAGCTTGCTCTGCGCTGCAAACACCTGCAAACAGGTCTATAAAAAAAGATGCCAAGGCCTCACGGTCTCGGCATCTCTCCTGATCCATTATGGACCATTCCTTGAATAAAATTTTCTTTTCCTATAACTTTGTACTGTTCTTTTCTAATCTGAAATGCTGATGAAGTCTGTGAGAAGAGACCTCGCCATCTCTACCGCCCATGGACGGTGTGAGACAGCAGAAGCCAGAAGTTAGGTTTATTTCTTCATCATCAGTATGGTGTTTCCTGCCTGCTGAACGTCATTCACGTCCGTGCGTCCGCCTGTGGCTGTGCTGTCTGCCTTGCCATCGATGCGGTTGTTGCGTGCGGCAGGCTTTGCTTGCTGTTGCGACTGGTCTATAATCTTGCTTACGTTTCCGGTGTATTCCATCTTCACGGTCTTGCCTTCGGGCGTTTTCCAGTTGCCCTTGAAGGTAATGTCGCCATTGTTCTGTGTAACGGTGATGGTTCCTCCGTTGAAAAGTCCGAACGCTTCGCCTCCCTGTCCGTCGAACTCTTTGTAGTACGAACCCACGGGATAAGTTGTGCCGCCGCGCTTGAACATGGTTCCGCCAACGTACTTTCCCTTTTCGTAAACGGCTCCTGCAACCGGCATCACCACGTCGTAGGTGCCCACGATGGTGTTGATGTCCATCGGAACTTTATATTCTGTCAGCAGCACAAGGTTCAGATACTCGCCTGCTCCCACTATAAATCCTTCGTCGTCGGTGTCGCAATTCAGGAAGGTAATCGTGTAGTCGCAATACGTATCGGTTGCCTTTACGTATCTGCCCGACATGGTTCGCGGCACGAAGTTCACGTCTTCGGTGATGGTCTGGTAGCCGGCGGCTGGGTCTTTGTTCACGAACTCCAGCTTGCCGTCGTATGCAAAGCGCACCTTTCCGTGGTCTCTGAGTTCCCCTTCCACCAGCAGCTTGTACGTTCCGTCCGTCCGCCGTTCCACATTGAGGTTGCAGATGGCAAGCGAATCGAGAAATCCGTCCACCTGTCCGTCGGCGTTCACCTTGTTGGTTTCTATGTAGACGCTCTGCTTTCCGTACACTCCTGCCTTTCCGGTGCTGTTTACAAGCTTGTAGGTTCCGCCCGGCAGGGCTGCGCCGGCTGGGTTTTGCGATGGCTTTGCGAGCACGGTCAGCCTGATGTCGTGCTTGTTAATCTCGGTTGGCAGTCCGCCTTTCGACAACTTTCCGTCGCACAGGTGCAGCGTGTATGCGGCTAATTGCTCCGACACGGCACCGTAATACAGGTTGTAAGTGTTGGTTGCAGCCACGTCGGCGTAGAAGCTGTTGTCCGAATTGCTGAAAGTTACGTCCTTGACGTCGTTGCAGGGATATTCTTTCACCTCGCCCGACTTCATCGTTACCTTCATTGTCCAGTTGTCTTGTGCGTGCATCGTTGTTGCCATACAGCATGTGGCAATGGTCGCTAACAGGATTTTTTTCATAAAGTTATAGTTCTTCTTCTTTTCTTCAATCCTTTTGATTCCTTGCCTCCGCAATGCTCAGGCAGGCTTGTCGCTGCAATGTTGCTTGGCGGGAACGTTCTCTTAATATACTTTCGTTCAGTTGTTTTTTGCGCGGAGGGAGAACTTCGCTCTTGTTGCGAGTGCTCCTCCTGTTTTTACACACATCTTAATTAGGCTACAAAGAAACATTTTTTTATTTGGAAAAGCAAATGTACGATGTTAAAAAACATTAACTCTTCTGCATTTGTGCTGTCCGTGCCGTGCGTCCAAATCTGCAGGGTGGCAGGTGTGCGGCGTGTGGAGTGGGGGAGGGCACTTCTTCCCCGGTTTTTCAATACCCATTGTATTGCCGTGCAAAAGAGCCTGTTTGGGGCTTTAAAAGGGGCTGTTTTGCATGGCGAAAGCGGCTGTTTGGCAAAATGGCTTTTGTTTAAGGCAGACCATCTGCCCCAACAATCAGGGGACATTGTGCAGGTTACGGCGAACAGTTGAAGCTGAATTTTCTTTTTATTTTTTTATCTTTTTTTTTCTAATTCATAAATAATGATTACCTTTGTACACCGAAACTGTAAATCAGGTAGCCTTGGCTATTAACTTAAATGCGTACTAATATAGAGCAATACATTATTTATAATAAACTTAATTTATAACAACTATGAAGCGAATTTTACGTTTTTTCGTGCTCATTTCCGTGCTCGTTCTGCCGTTGCAGGGATTTGCAGACACGGCTACATTCGACTTTAGCACCGATGAGGGGCTAAAAACCTTGGGAATTGCTAAACCTGACCCAAGCAAGGCGACAAATCTGACGAAACCAGCCTATACTGTGGGCAGTGTCAGTATGTCGTGTACCAATGGAAGTATGCCTACGCGCGTATGGAATGCTAAAGGCGACACCGAACTGCGATTCTATAAGAAAGGTGGCAGCATCACTTTCAGCGTGCCCGAAGGACAGCATATTACGGCTGTCGTCTTCACAGGGACACTGAGTAGTACGGTCAGTACGGGAAAGCTCAGCGGTATGCAATGGACCGACAATGGTACGACCACCCATTCGGTAACCTTTACTGCAACCGATAAGAACTACATCAAGCGTATCGTCATCACCTATTCGGCTGCCCAGCCGGAGCAACCTGTATTCACGGTGAACAGCATTAAGGAACTTAAAGCATTGAAGAGTGGCAGCCGTGCCACGCTCTGCCTGACCGACGGAGATGAGGGCAGTATGGCGCGTGTGCTCTGTGTGCACGGCACGGGCGATACGCAGGAAGCCTATGTGCGCGACTGTACGGGTGCCGTGTGCTTCTGTGGTATCAATCCCAATGTGCCTTTTGCCTGCAACCAGCACATGGCTGGCAAGATAACGGGCGAATATGTAATGGAGAACGGCGTGCCACGTTTCAAGGCTGTAAGTGCCCTGACCAACACAACGCTGCTCGCCATTGCAGACCCTGTAATGGAAAAAGAGGTGCAACCGAAGGAGATAGAGGCTGCCGATTATGCCGCCAACGTTGCCGATTGGGTTAGTCTGAAGAACCTGCATGTCGCTGCCGACGGACGCTCTACGCAGGAGGGCATCACCGTGCACAACCGTTTTGGCATCACAGCCGACAAGGATAAGTATGTTGCGCCCTATGCCGGAGCCATCATCGACATGGCAGGCATTGCCGTGCCTGACGGCGACAAGAAGGAAATCAGCCCCTTGTTTGGAAACAACCGGCGTCCCATAGTCTTCGTGATTGACGAGGGAGAGGCGTTCGTTTCGCCCCGGCAAGACATGCCTGATGTGGCTGTGCGCCTGAATCGTACGCTCACTTCAGACCATTGGAACACCTTCGCCGTGCCATTCGACATCGAGGCGGAAAACCTGAAAGACGCCCAGATAGCCAAGTTTACCGGCAACATGGAGGGCAGCACGATGATTTTCGAGAGCGGACAGACCCGCATCGAGGCTGGTATGCCCTATCTTGTGAAGTGGAACATGAAAAATCCAACCTACGAGAGCGTAACCCTCAAGGCTGCGAAAGCCCAGACCGTAAGTTCAGCCGACAAGCAATACAGCTTCGTGGCAACCTATAGTCCAGCCACGCTCGCCCTCGACAAAACGGAACGTTACCTTGGTTCGGACGGCAATCTCTATTATCCCACAGGTTCGGACGGGCAAGCCAACCGCCTCAAGGGATTGCGCGCCTATTATCGAGTTCCTGCCACGGCAACTGCCAAGATAGCCTTCTCCGGCGAAACCACAGGCATTACGCTTCTCAAGGAGCAAAGTCAGCCTTGCCGTTTCAAGGTGTACAACCTCAATGGTCAGTACCTCGGCAACAGTCTGAACGGCTTGCCAAAAGGGCTCTACATCGTAAACGGCCGCAAGGTAATCATCAATTAAGACAAAGAACACTATCGTAAAGAAAAAACTCTATATGGCTCCAGCCATCATGAACATACTCATCACCACGGCAGACCTTATCATGAGCAGTTCTGACGTGAATGCCGGTGGAACGCAGGTAGCAACCGGAAACGACCACGGAAGCGGCAACGCATGGGAGGACGGTTGTGCCAAGGACGGCTTCTGGAGCATGGACGATAATAATAACCTAAATTAAGGAGGACGATAAAATGAAGAAAAGTGTATTTATTTTGCTGGCACTGCTACTGGGCATGACGGCTACGGCGCAGACCCAAAAGCAGAAACTCACCATTACTACAAAGCGCGGCAAGGTGCACACCTACGTTATGGGCGAGTCTATGGACAGTCTCCGTATCCTCAACGATGTGGGCATCAAGGTGTATCCCAAGGGAACAAAGGTGTCAAAAGACTATCTTTTCTCGCAGATAACCTACACGCTGACCAACGAACCCACTCCTACCCCCGACCCATCGGGCAAAAACGCCAACCGTAACACCACTGCCGACTTGAAAAAGAACCCGCAGGGGTGGCGATTGGAGTTCCCACGCTTCTATCAGGGAACTAACAAGACCTACGAGATTACTCATTTCACCACCGAGAACGGGAAGCGAATGAACAACTATTCCGTAGAGTGGGACGCCAAACTCAAGGCTAACCGCTGGACCTGCTACGAGATGTACGACAAAATGATGCAGAAGAATGTGAAGCGTAAAAACGAGTTCAAGCCGGATCCCGATATCCCATCGGACATGCAGACAACCCTTAAAGATTACAAAGGCAGTGGATTCGACCGTGGACACCTCTGTCCGTCAGACGACAGATGCTGCTCTCAAGCCATGAACGACCAGACTTTCTACCTGAGCAACATGCAGCCCCAAGTACATGGACACAACGGTGGCGTATGGAAGAACCTCGAAGAGAAGGTGCGTGCATGGGCTGGCAAGTGCGACACACTCTATGTGGTCAAGGCTGCCACCATCGACAAGGCAGAGTATATCTGTAACAAGAAAGACCTCAACGAGATTGCCGAGAAAGAGGGCAAGCCAGCAGGCAGCCTTCATTTCCCCGGCATCGTGCCCAAATACTTCTATATGGCACTGTTGGCTTACGACAAGAAGACCAATACCTATCGTGCCCTCGGCATCTGGTCGCCCCACTACAAGAAGAGCAAGTACGACTATATAACCATCGAGGAACTCCAGAAGCGCACTGGTATCGACTTCTTCTGCAACCTCGACGATAGCATAGAGAAGGCTGTAGAAGCTACCGTAGACTCCGATTACTGGGAAAAGTAAAGCCACTTCCTGCTTTCTCTTTTTGAGGAAAGAAGTAAGAAAAGATAGCCTTTCCCCTTTTAGACGATAAGGGCAAGGCTATCGGACAGGAGATAAACACCAACCGTAAGTGCTTATCTCCTGTCTTCGTGTTTGCAAACGTGAATGGATTACGAATAAACTTGGATTTACCCATGCTTTACGGACACTTATTGCTTATGGAAAAGCGGAACAGCGGAAAACACAAATAACTTGGAAGACTATATTTATTCCAAAGGGATAACCCTCGCCGCACCAAAGCCATGTACCGGCAGCACGCTTTCTTCGGAACTGTCTGCAACGCATTTGCCCCCATAAAGGTGGGCAAGTTGCCTGCAATGCCACGGAGCCGGCAGGCGGAACGGCAGAATTTGCGGACAGAAAGCCGTAATGCGGCAGTACGCTCTTCGGAGCATCAGAACAGAACCTAACTGGTTTAGGTCGGCGCTGCAAACCATTCCGTGGTTCAACCGACCTTATCCTCTCTCATAAATCCGTTTGGGGAGAAGTGTGGAAATGCGAAAGCTGCCTGCACTTCTCCTTTTTTTATGGTCGCATGCGCACGGTTCGGAAAGGGCGTGCCACATTTTCGGCAGCGCATCGGCATAACAACGGCTGCACAACAAAACCTGCAGTGCCGTGTAAAAATGCTACTAACACACTACCCACGTTACTACCCACAAGATGCTTGACATGGCTTTTGCGATGTTGTACCTTTGCAAACGTAAACAGACAGCAACGCCAAACATACGTGAAACAGACGGAATGGCTACACCATATTTATATATATAGTTGGTCAGACATATAAAAACGTATTGGCAAAGGTATAAAAACATATAACGAGACAAAAATATGAAATTAACATTAGACGAACATTTATCACCCCATTTCACGGTGGGCGAATTCTTTCGGTCGGGAACGGCAATACGGCTGGGCATAGACAACAATCCCGATGCGCACCCCGGAGAAGGCATCAGCACGGCGGAGGTGATGGAAAACTTGCGTGCACTGTGCACCGAAGTGCTCGAGCCGCTGCGGAGAAGGGTGGGGCGCGTGATTGTAACAAGCGGCTATCGCTGTCAGGAACTGAACAAGGCGGTGGGCGGTGTGTGGAACTCGCAGCACCTGAAGGGCGAGGCTGCCGACATATTCGTACCCGACACGGCAACGGCAATGCGCTACGGACACATTCTGGAACGCCATTCGGCAGTGCAGCAACTGCTGTTGGAGCCAATGGGAATACAACAAAAACGATGGATTCACGTGGGTTTCAGGCGGTCGGAATAGTCCTTCCGGCGACAAATAGGTAAGATTTCAGCCCGCAGGCTCCACACCGTGGGCACACCTTATGACATGTGAAGAAACATGCAGGTGGGTTGTCCATCTGCACAAATAGAATAAATCAATCATTTTTTTATTAACCTTTAAAATTTAAAAGTTATGTCAATCAAGTACAAAATGTATCAGTTGAACAACACGAAGAGTAAGTATCACAAGTATTGGTACGCCCGTACAGCTTACATGGGCACCATCGGCACCCGCCAGCTGGCTGTACGCATCAGCGACCGCTGTACGGTTACCGAGCCGGACATACTCGCTGTGCTCAGCGCACTGGTAAGCGAGATGTCGCACAACCTGCAGAACGGAATGCGAATCAAGCTCGACGGATTCGGAACTTTCAAACTCGCCATCAGCTCTACGGGTTCCAAGGAGCGCAAGGACTTCGTTGCCGCAAAGCAAATAAGATGTCCGCACGTCCTGTTTCAGCCCGAAACACACGTCGGAGCCGACAAGGTGCGTGTTAAAAACTTCGTTACGGGCGTGAAGGTAGAGGAACTTGCCACCTACATTGGCACCAAGAAAAAGAAGGACGACACCAATCCTTCAGGCGGAGGGGCAACTCCCGGAGGCGGACAGCAACACCCATAGGCTGGCAAGACAGCCTGCCTTGGTGGGCAAATAGATTTTCAGGGTATCTCAGTTTCCCAGTAATCCCCATGGAAACCGGGAAACTTGAGACCCTGTACCTTGGAAACGTCTGGGAAAGTTAGGCTTTCCAAGACACCTGTGAACGCCCACCTCTCCCGCAAAACACTTTTTATTAACCTTTTAAGACCAAGAAATTATGAACAAGAACAAATGGAAATTCATCGTACAGCTCATGCTTTCAGTACTCACTGCCATCGCAACAACGTTGGGAATGGGGTCTTGCATGTAAACCAGAACACCCATCAAGGAACTTGGAATATCGTTTGTTAATCAATTGTACTGATTATATGACGATGTGCAAATACTTGAAACACAATGTCCTACCAGCCATGTCTGCCGACAGGTTGGTAGGTTGTTGCCGACAAGAAAGGAAGAATGCTCCGACAAGCGCGTAGGTTTGATGCGACAAACAGGGAATGTATATCAGGAAAAAACGACACATTGGGAGGTCGGCAGCGACCGTAAGGGAAGTTGTCCGCCTTTCAATCGTCTTTCGAACGGATTTCTTTGCTGTTCCCGAAGTGTTCCGCTTGCAATTCACAAGCCATGGTTCCATTAATCGATTGCCGTGCTCCTGCCAGTCAATGCAGCTGGTGTTGCACGGCAATTTTTTTTGTTTCGGACAACTGTCTGGTGCATAGCATGTTGCAGCAATATGCATGACACGCGGCAAGACAGCGGCAACAAATAGGGAATATGTTTGGAAATGCACGACAAAAAAACTGCGACAAAAAGGGAAAAACCTTTGTGCAACATGGCAAAACCATCTGTATGGGCTTGCCTTTAACACAAGTTTTCACTTTTTTGTCGCAGTTTATATATTTATATATTAGACAGACAATGGGGCGAAATGCTTGTAGAAGTTAGTCGTCTGAAGCTTGGTTTGAACATGGTAGTGTCTTTCCGGGGTTCTCAAATGCCTGTCTGAATTTGTTGTGTTCGCTTGTTTCTATGTTGCAGAACACGTTTTGCCCACCCCATTCGGGCACTCCTGTCCTTCAACTTCATCAATCTCATAGTCATCTAACTGGCATTTGCGCCTTGTCGCAAGGTTTCTTGCCATTTCGCTAAACCATTAGAACCTTACGCTAAAGGTTTGTTTCTTACAATAAATAAAAGGCGTTTACACCTTGTCGCAAGGTCTTTCCGCCTTTTCTGCAAATCATCGTGCCTTTCGAACAAGGCATTCCGATTTTTTCTTTTGCGGCTTCTTGGTCTTCTCACAAGATTCGGAAGCCTCTCTTTTTAACATTACTATTCTTTTATCTTAAACCTTATAATCTTTGTCTTGAACCTAACAATGTCTTGTCTCAGGCGTCTTTGCCTTATGTTACGACACCTCTTCCTTCCTTTTTCTCTGGCAATCGGCACATACTCCCTTGTAGTACAGCTGGGCATCGTCTATGCTGAACCCTTCAATGGCGGTACTTTGGGGTGTGGGCGGCTGCATGTCGGGCATGTCGAACACCCGTCCGCATACTTTGCAAGAGAAGTGTGCGTGTGGTGTGGTGGTGCCGTCGTAGCACACGTGGTGCTCGTCTATGGTAATCATAAGTGCGCCGCCTTTCTCCGAGAACATTCTTAATGTGTTGTAGATGGTGGTGCGACTTACTGTCGGAATGCGTTTTTTAAGTTCCATGAATATCTCATCGATTGTGGGGTGGGTAGGGTGTGTCAGCAGATAGCGCATTATTTCAATGCGCTGCAATGAGGGCCTGATACCACAATCGAGCAGCTTTTGATAAGCTGGATCTATATACATAATTATTTCGCATTTAAAATCTCGTTGCAAAGATACGCAATACTTGTGGAAATACCAAACAAAAAACAGTTAAAAATATCTGTTTTACTCATTAATGAGGATAAAAGACGGCAGAAATTGCCACTTTTCTGGAAGTTTTGCGTAATTTTCCCGTGTAATGGGAGTGTGATTTTTCAAGTTTGCAGACGTTTCTCTTGTGTTCCGTTGGTATGCTGATGGCTGTCCGGGGCGTGTTTTCCCGGGTGTTGTCCGCATCATTCCTGTGCAATGATGGCGGCGAGGTCGGGTGGTGTGGGGAACGATTTGCAGTTGATGTGTTCCATCTGTTTCCGTCCGTTTTCGGTTATGCTGCACCGCTGGCACCGGCTGTCGTGTTTGCAGGTCTGGCGTTTCAGGTATCCTTTCCGTTCGAGTGCGGCGATTACTTTCGATGCATTGGAGCGTGTAAGCCCCATCTCGCAGGCTATTTCGCCTGCGAGAAGGCTTTCTGTGTTGGCGAGCATGCACAGCAACATGAGTTCGTTTATGTTCATGTTGAACGTGTCTTCCAGTGCCCGCTCAAACTCTATTACTGCCCGGAAGATGGCATGCACCTTGTGAATGCAGTGGTCGTCCATGCGTTTTCTGCTGTATCTTACTGTTTCAGGAGGGTTTCCTTAATCATCTGTTCCAGCTCGTTCTTGGCGTGTGCGCCTACCGACATGGTCGGCTTTCCCGTCTTCGGAATGAACAGCAGCGATGGTATTGAGCGGATGTTGAACAGTGCGGAGAGTTCTTGGTTCTTGTCTACGTCCACCTTGTACACGTCTATCTTGCCGTCGTACTGCCGTGCTATCTCTTCGAGAATGGGGGCTGTGGCTTTGCACGGACCGCACCAGGTGGCATAGAAGTCTACTATTGCGGGCTTGTCGCCCTTGAAGTTCCATGCGTCTCCGGCTGTCTTGTAGTCCATTATTTTCTCTCTGAACGTCGTTTCGTCGATTTCCATTGTCTTCATTTTGTTTCCTTTCTTTGTCTGAACCGTCTCCGGTTGTTTGTTTTCTGTTTTGTTCTTTGCTGTCGTGTTGCAGCTTCCGAGTGTGAAGACTGCTGCTGCAGCGAGCACGAAAATGTTCTTTCTCATTGTTTTCTTCTTGTTTTCGTTCTACATTTGTTTTCTTTCTGCTTTCTGTTATCCTTTCTTTTTTGTTGTCATTGTTCCTGTCTTGTACAGTGTCTTATATGTTTCCGTTGGAAACTAATGCAAAGATAGGCACTTTATCTGACTCCTACAAATTTCCAATGGAAATTATATTGCGCTGTAACTTTATTTAACTTACGATAGCATATATTGGGTGGAATGTTGCTGCATCGTTTGTCTTGTGTGGCGGTGGGGTGGGAGTGTGAGCCTGAAACCCACCTTTTTGCCTTGCGAAAGGGTGGGTTTTGGCGTGCAGAAAGGTAGTTTTTGGAAGGCAAAAAGGTTTTTTTTGAAAAGCAGCGGATTGCCTTTCGCAAGATGCTGGCGTTTAGACGATTACATGTTCCGACAGATAGAGGAAAATAGAGTTCATGGAAAAATAGGGAGACCAAGGTTTCCATGCGCCTTGGAATCCCTATAAAAAAAATCAAAACAACGAAAATATGTATGGCTTTTACAGCCATTTATGTGCGTCTACTGCTTCGCCATCTTCTTGCCGTTTACTATATAAATGCCTTTCGGAAGACGGTTCCAGTCGTTTGACAAGCGTCGTCCGTCGATGGAGAACACACCTTGCTGTGCAGTGTCTGTGTTGGTTGGAGTCTGTATTGCGGTCGGATCCTTGGTTATCACCACCTTGCTTTTCACCATCTCGCCGTTGTTCATCACGCAATGTTTCGCTGCATTGAATTCTGCGCCAGCCGGTTGCGTGATGTTGCAACCTATCAGCGTGAGCGATGCAAAGTCGCGAATGGATCCTCTCTTCGTGCCTTCGGCTGTTACTGTGGCATGGTTGATTGTCAGGTTTTCGCTTGTACTGCTGTTTCCCGATATGCCGTACATGCTGCTTTTGGCGTTTACGGTGCAGTTGTCTATGGTAAGGTTGGTTTCAATGGCATAGAAAGCGCAGTCGCTCAGGCTCTCTGCGTTGAGTGTGCCGCCCCCCGTGATGACCAGAGCTTCCCTGAATCCGATGGCAGCTTTCTTTGCTTTCAGGTTATTGACGCCAATGAGCCTTATTGCCAGCCCCTTGACTTCGGAATAGATGCCGTGCCCCTCTTCAATGTCTATCATGGCATTCTGCAGTGTGAGAACCTTGGTTGCGGGGTCGTATTTCACGGTTCCGCTGACGCCTTTGATTACGGAAAGGTCGTTGCAATTGTCGGCAGTAACCTTTATGTCTCCTATTTCCAACAGTTCCTCAGACTGTGCCTTTGCCGCCGTAGGCAATGTGAACAATGCAATGAACAGTGCGGCTGTGGCTGTGTGCATGCTTTTTGTCAGGTTAATCCTCATGGTTGTTCGTGCCTCCCTGCTTCAACTCTCTCGGAGCAACACCGTTTCGGAGGCGTGGGTGTTTGGTGATTGGTTAATTATTCTTCCGTTTTCACGCAGTACTATGTGATATTCTGCAAATTTAGTTCTTTTATTTTACATTGTCAAGTGTTTTCCAATATTTTCTTGTTGTTTGTAAATTATAGCTTCAATAAGATGGTCAGACATATCATTTTTACCTGCATTAAGATACATGTTTCTGATTAGGACGTGATGAATCGCGCCCCTACGGCTGCGAACGGGCATTCCACGCATAGCCGACATGCTGCTTTCCTCCATTTTACAGTATGCATAGACCTCTCGAGATTTCTATAATGACCTCTGCAACTTGCACAAACAAAAAGGGGACACAACCGAAGCTGCGCCCCCACACCGTTTTTTCAGTGTCAATTAAATTTAGTAATGAAATACGCGGTGTATGTTTTTACCCGCTCTGCCGTGCTTTTTACGGCACGACATTTTCCTTCTTGTTTGTCGCTTCTGTTTCCAGACAAATGGTAAACCGTTCTTTTCTTCTTCTTCGAGAAGTATATTTTGTTGCCGAGGGCAAGTCTCTGCAAGCGTGAATTTACTTTTTTTGCTTGATGGGAACATTCTTTCCTGATGTGGCGTGTGTTGTTTCTCGACTGTTCGGGTTAAGTTTCGATGGCATTGTACTGTACTTTCTATATGCTCTTGTTGTGGGAATTGCGCACCTGGCACAGTGCAATAAGGGCTTAAAAATCGTATGAATTAAGACAAAACTCGCTGCTTCCGCAGACAATTCGCATTCTTCTTTCTTGTCCGAAAGACAATTGCCGTGCCTGGCGGACACAGGTTCTGTGCTGCCTGCAGCAGTTTTCAACCCACCCTGCAGAGGTATTTCAACTTTTCATATTTGCCATGGCACCCTGCAATCTCTGCGTTGCATGGCTGCTTCAAGGTTTCTCATGTCCCCTCTCCGTGCTGTTCCGAGTTCCTCCGAAAAGCGTCTCCCCTGTTTAAAAAATCCCTGTCGGGCTGTGTATTCGGCAGAGACGGGGACTCCTTATATATACTAATAGATTTAACAACTCGTCTCGTCTACCTCTTACAGGTACTGCAAAGATAGAGCATTTATTTGGTATTGTCAAATAAAAATCGTCTTTTTTTTCTACTTTTTTTACTGTGTGCCCGAACAGTATCTTGCTTTTGGTGCAACAATACCATGTATATATCATGGTGTTTTATCGACAAACAATAATTAATTATCGGAAAGAAAGAAAATTTTTCGTATTTTTCTGCTGTAATTTGTTGTTTTATAAAAAATAATACCTACTTTTGTAAACGAAAAATATACCCATATCAAACCAATACAAAATATTGTACTATCTTGAGAATATGCTTTCAGGAGCGATTAACGCTATTCTTAAATTTGCAGAATAACCGCAAATTTTAAAGAAAACGTTTTGTTTGTTTCATAATTTTATCTATTTTTGCAAAAATACTACGACGTTATGATTATAGAATTTAGCGTAAAGAACTATCGTTCCATAAGAGATTTGCAGACAATCAGCTTTAAAGCAACTGGCTTGAAAAGTCCTGCTGGCAGCGACATTGATGCAGATAATATTGTTAAAAGCAATGGCGTGTCGCTCTTAAAGACGGTTGGTCTGTACGGAGCGAACGCCAGTGGCAAGTCGAACATGCTGATGGCGTTAAGTTATTTTACACGTGCAGTAAGCACGTTGGCTACAGATTCAAGACTTATAAGACCACTTTACGACCCGTTTCTCTTCGAAACGTCCAACGAAGGTTGCTTTTTCCAAGTCGTATTATTATTGAATGGCAAGAAGTATCGATATGGTTATGTAGTGAATAAGCTCGATAATGCATCAGGAAATGCTGATTTTAACGGTGTTAAAATAGAAAGCGAGTGGCTCTATGGCAACATAGATAAAAACATGAAACGCCTGTTTTTGCGTGTAGGCAACGAGGTGAAGGAGAACAATCTTCCCACTTCAGAGGGAATGGTTATACCCACCAAGCTGCCCTATCCGCACACATTGTTCCTCGTTCACGCCACTGCTTTCGATGCAAAGGGTATCCCTGAGCAAATAGTTAGCTACTTAAAACGTCGTATAATCGGCAATATTGTATATAAAGAAATGTTCAGAGGAGTTTCAATAAATGCGATAAAAGAATCAACACCATTGTTTCTTTCCTTTCTGAAACGATTCAATATGAAATACGATGACATTGAATTGATAGACGATGAAAGTTATGCTGATGTTCAGTATTTGGGCTTTCCATCGAACAAAGTGTTGTTGAAAAGAACTACTCACAATGGCAATAATAAGACGTTGTCAATGAATCTTGAGTACAGAGAGTCGGCAGGGAATAAGAAAATCTTCGATTTGGCAGGGCTACTTCTTGTGGCATTCATTTCGGAAGACGATCCATTCTTACTTATTATCGACGAGATAGACAGTAATTTCCACCCTTCCTTGCTCATCAAATTGATAAAAATGTTCAACGATCCTAAGATAAATAAAAACAATTCGCAGCTGTTGTTCACCAGCCACGATACCAATTTGATGTCTCCCTCCATTATGCGTCGCGACCAATTCTACTTTGCCGAGAAGCAGGAAGATGAATCTACGCGACTCTATTCGTTAGCCGATTTGCGCGGAATACGCAACGATGCCGACTTCGCAAAGCAGTATCTTGCAGGCTATTACGGAGCTTTACCTGTGTTAAACGACTATACCGAGGCGGAGGAAAACGAGAATGGAAAACAATAAACAACCGTGGGAGCTGCGTTCGGACGACGTTCGCAAAGAAGATAAGCTTGCTACTTTCATCATCTTTACCGAAGACAAAACGTCTGAAAGGTTATATTTCGAATCGTTTCAGACAAGTAACTTGAAAATCAATGTAGTAGAAAATCAAAAGAGTAAAATGGAAAATGTCTTCAGGGCAATAAAGTATTGCGAACAGAAGAAGGCTTTCGACAAAGGAATACATGTGTGGTGCGTGTTTGATAGAGACTTTAACGGCAATCCAGGAATACTCGATAAAGCTGAAATATCGTTTGATGAATCGCCACATACAGCCAAAAGGAATAACATAAAAGTAGCGTGGAGCAACGATAGTTTCGAGCTTTGGATACTGCTACACTATGAAGATGTAGACCCAAAAGAACCCTTACTGCGCAGTAAATACTATGAACGACTGACCGAAATTCTGAAAGCAGATACAAAAATAAATAGTGATTTTTGTGTAGCGATAGGAAATGGAACCTTTAACTATTACGACGATATTAAGAGTTTGAACCCCTTTAAAAATTACATTTTGCCCATACTGCAAGACAAAACACGCCGGACAGCAGCAATAGAACGTGCAGAAAAATTAGAAAACCACCACACAACCCACACCGACAAGCCCCACGAAATGTGCCCATGCACCATGGTTCACCATTTAGTGAAAGAACTTTTGGATAATCAATAGTACTTTTCGGCAGAATCGGTATATATTTAATAACAATAACGACATAATCATGAGTAGATTAAATGATGAAAAAAATATTATTTTTATTACTGTTGCCAACATTGCTCAATGTTGTATATGGCTGCAAAGGCGGAGGAATACTTAATGCAAATGCAAATATGGAAAAAACGTATAATGGATATGAATTGAAGTTCATTGCATTTAAGGTGTATAACGCTGGTCTTGTTTCTGAGAAGAGCAAGGATTTATTAAATCTTTTCAAAGATATGCGTATGACTATCATCAGAGATACGCTTATAATTAACGGTGACAATAAGATCGTTTTTAGTGTTCAGCAGGCAGATTCCAAACAATTTTATAATCATCGTTATGGAATATCAAATTTCTATGCAAAGGAACTTGATAAATTGGGATATAAAGATGGTAGTAACACCATAACCTTTTTAAAGCCTGAGGATTATGCCGGGCAAGAAACTTGGAGTCGCAACTATACAGATATGTTAGGATTGGGTGTCATTGCCGGAAAATATATTTTCTTTCCTTGCATTCTCTCCGATAATGATGAAGAGAACGCCATGCTTATCTACGAGATACCTCATGGAGTTAAGCTCTCTAACGCTGTTGATAGAAGAGGCGATAGCAGTGATGTAGATTCAATACAAATCTTAGGAACATCATCTGAAAATTTCTTTGATGGGAAAGACATTAGCATAGATAAGTTTGGAATTGATACTACAAAAATAATGTTTGATGAATATACCTTGCCGGGAGCAAATATAGAAAATGTAACAGATAAGGTAAAAACAATCATTATCAATGGGAAGAAGATGCCATTTAAGGACTATATAAATTCGTGTGTGAACGCAATCTTTCCGTTACCAAGCTATCAAGGATATGACATTTTTATCATATACTTTGAATATGGAGATAGTGAATATTGGGAAATGTGTATATCTGATAAGGGAATTATAAATGGAGATACTCAAAAAATGACAGTGCATTACACGTGGGATGATTGGGGAGATGAAAATCAAGAAAATGCAGATTATAGTAAGATTAGTTTCCAAATTTATCCGAATTATGTAATGTGCCTAAAAGGAGAAAAGCGAGAAAGCGGGAAAACAAAAGAGCATAGAAGATACTATCGCATCAATTCAAAAGGTAGCTTTGAAGAGATAAAATAATGTATCTTGGTGATGGGTGGTTGGTTCAACGGCTACCCACCTATACAAAATATAATGCTACAAAAATATGTAATAACACAAATTAGGAGGAATTAATTATGAAATTATTAAATATCTTATTTTATCTTTTATTCTTCTATTCATGCAGCAATGCACAAAAATGGTATGACATAAAAGACAGCAACAACCATTCCTTTGTAGGAAATTGGGAGCAATTGACAATTACAGACAATGGAGACACCGTAATATACCATGCTTGTTTTGATGTAGCACACAAAATAAATGTCGATACAATAAAAAAAGAACTTTTTGTGCAGTACGATATGGAAGATGTACATTATCCCATAGACACAGTACATTTAGAAAAAGACGAGTTTATCATATCTTTTGTCAATAACATTTGCACACCATTCAGATGTAAGATAATAGATCAGAATAAAGCTTTATGGACATATAAGTATATGGAAGATGGCGAAGTGTATCATAATTACTTTACCAATGAGAAGAGATATTTCAAAGAAATAAAGGAAAAGTACGATGACCAAGAACCAGAAGAAAGCCCCACACCTATCGTAGCCGTTCAAAATCACAAATGGTTCGGTGAATACGAATACTTCATCTCAGATACGACCGTTGTTCCCTCGCCTTTCATAGAGTACACATTGAGCATTGCGGCTGACCAATGTGTATTCAGCGGTAATGGGCATATGACTGCCTTTGAAATCCAATGCAGTGTAAAAACAGAAACGAAAGACAAACTCTCCCTTGATTTTGTCAAATCGCTGTCGGAAGATACACTGATGCCCAATATTGACAGAAACGTTTCACCCACAGTGAATTTATATTACAGGAAAGGAAAATACTATCTGGAAAGTCCGTTTATCAGCAATACTGAAGGCAAAAAAAATGTAAAAATAGAATGTAGAAAAATAAAATAAATCCTTGGTACTTTTAATGCTTGGCAAGGACAAAACCACATAATCTCATTGAGTATATTCCATTACAACAAGGGATAACATAAAAATACTTGTTTATAGGAAACGAGAAAACAGAAGACCGAGGGGGAAAAACTCAACTTTTCTACGCCGAAAGAAGAGTTCTTCGGGTTTTATTCTTAATTTTACATTTGCTGGTAGACTCTACGGAAGAGAGAAAATGCTGCCAACCTATACATCACTGCCCCAACATTTTTGCACAATACCTTCTGTTTGCACTCTTTTTTTTCGTACATTTGCAATCTGAAACGGATTGTTCCGACTGCCGAAACAAGCTTATGCACTTACGGAAATCGAAGAAATGGCTGGCTGCCATAGTGTTAGCACCCATTTCGTTGTTTATGTTCTTGCTCGTTCTTCTTTACTTGCCACCTGTTCAGAACTGGATTGTAAAGAGGGTGGCAGACTATGCTTCGAAGAAAACGGGAATGGAAATATCGGTCGGACACGTTTCGCTCAGCTTCCCACTCGACCTGAAATTGGAACAGGTAATGGCACTGCGACCCGACGACAGCATTCCGCAAAGGCGCGATACCGTGGCAGATGTAAAGGAGCTTGTGGTTGATGTGCAACTGATGCCGCTATTTAAAAGTAGGGTAGAGATAGACCAACTTACCTTCAAGGGGCTGAAGGCAAACACCATGAACTATATCGGCGACTTGCAGATACGGGGCAACTTGGAACGGTTGCACGTTGTTTCGCACGGCATAGACCTTGAAAATTCTACTGCGTTGCTCAACAATGCCGACGTGCAGGGGGGCTTTCTTGACATCGCCCTTAACGATACAATGCCGAAAGACACCACTAAAAAGAAAACCATTTGGAAGATAAACATCGACAAACTGAACCTTTATCGCACCAATTTCCGACTGCACATGCCGGGCGATTCGATGGTGATAGATGCCAATTTCCACAAGGCAGCAGCACAAAATACCTCCATTGACCTATATAATAAGGTGTACCGAGTGGACGGAATAGCTTGGCAGGGTGGGTCGTTGACATACGACAAGACCTTTGTTCCACGCATGCGGCACGGTTTCGATGCTGCCCACATTGCGCTGAACAAGCTGAACATGGGGGTAGATTCGCTTTCGTACGACTCTACCGGAGTTTCCGTCAATGTCAGGACAGCCAATTTCACAGAACAAAGTGGACTGATAGTGAACGACTTGCGCACACGCTTTCGCCTCGATAGCACCCATTTCTATCTGCAACCGTTCTATCTGCGCATGCCCCAAACCGAACTGAAGGGTGGCGTGGCAATGGCTTTGAATGCCTTTAGTGCAATAAATCCCGGACAACTTGCCGTCTCGCTGAATGGTTTCGTGCGCATCAACGACCTGCAGCCACTGCTGTCGGGCAGCGTTCCAACGAGGTTCTTGCACGCCATTCCGACTGAACGGATAGACGTGAACGGCTCGCTGCGAGGCAATATGCGCAACTTAATCTTGCAAAAGCTACGCATCGGCATGCCGCAACACTTCGCCTTGAAGGTGAATGGGCGGATATCGAACCTGCAAAGTCCGAAAAACCTGTCGGCAAACCTTGCCTTAGGCGGCAGTTTGCGCGACATTCGCTTTGTTAAACGCCTGTTGCCCAAGAGCATAGGCAATACGATTAAAATTCCGACAGGCATCGACTTCAATGCGAAAGTCAGGGCACAAGGAACGCAATACCATGCCGACATGCTGCTGTACGAGGGCGGAGGCAATGTAGCCGTAAAGGCAGACTTCAACAAGAGCAGCCAGACCTACAACGTAACAGCCCGTGCTGTAAACCTCCAGCTGCAACACTTCGTTGCCAAAACGGGGCTGTACCCCTTCACGGGCATGGTTTCGGTTTACGGACGAGGGCTCGACGTGCTCAGTCCGAAGTCATCGTTGCGCCTGAAAGCAAACATAACGCAGTTCCGTTTCGGCAATTATGTGCTCAACGGCATTAACGGCGACATCGCGAAACGAGGCGAGACAACCACTGCACGCATCGTCAGCACGAACCCAATGCTGGGCGGCGACTTCACATACAGCGGCAAACTGTCGGCTAAAAACGTGGACGGACACTTGCGAGGGTGGTTCCGTCGTGTCGATTTAAGGCAACTTGGCGTAATGAAAGACCCCTACGTGGTGTCTGCATGGGTAGATGTTGATGTGCGCTCCGACCTGAAAAACCACCACTACATAAGCGGACCGCTGCACCAACTCGTGCTTACAAGCGTGCATAAGCATGGCGAACAGCACCTTGCAGCAGGCAATTTAGACATTACGGCAAGCATAAACGGAGCCAAGACTGCCGCCCACGTCAATGGAAAGTTAGACTATGCCAACCTGAAAGGCTTGAGACTGATGGACAAACCCTACGTTCTGGGCACCGAAGCCAACCTTGCCTTCCGCTCCGACCGACCGAAACACTACACCGTGGAGGGCTATCTCGGCAAACTGAAGCTCGACGAACATCGTGGCGGAAAGGCTGTTTCACTCTTCAATGGCGACCTAAACGTACACGCAAGCATGGCCGGGAAACTGCTGAATGGCAGTGCCAACGGTATTGTACGCCATGCCGACCTCTACCAATTAGGCTTTGTAGACAAGCCTTTCGCCTCTAACTGTGCACTGAACATAGAGTTTGACACCGACATGGCAGCCAAACTGATGGTGCGTGGAATGCTTGGCAACCTGCAAGTGCAAGCCGACAACAAACAGTTTAGCCCCGGCGACGTTACCATAGACATGCTGAGCCGTGCCGATACCACCCACGCCGTGATTGAAGGAGGCGATTTTGCACTGAACACCGACTGGCATGGCAGCTATCAGCACGTGCTGAAGGCAGGCAAGCGCATAGCCACCGACTTGCAGAAGCAGATAGACAATAAACGAATAGACCAGACTTCGCTGCAGAAATTGCTCCCCATGGGACGCCTGAAACTTGTCAGTGGCGAAGGCAACCTGTTCAGCAAACTGCTCGAACAGCAGGGTTATGTGTTCAAGACTGCCAACATAGACCTCACCTCATCACCCTCAAAGGGACTCAACGGCAACATTGTTGTAGACTCGTTGGTGTACAACGACATGCACGCCGACTCGCTGATAGTGGACCTTACCACCAACGACACCGGACTGAACTACGACCTGCAGGTGCTGAACAACGCCAAAAACGACTATCCCTACAAGGGTTACGTGCACGGCTCGTTCTTCGACCGCGGGCTCAACACCTCCATCTTGATTACCGACATGGCTGATAAAACCGCCCTTGCACTATCTGCACAGGCTGCAATGCAAGGGCAGGGCATCAATCTTTCGCTTACTTCTGCACAGGCAATATTGGGCTACAAGACATTCAATGTAGAGCCAGACAACTATTTATATATAGGCAGGAACAAACGACTGAAAGCCGAAATGCGACTGCTTGCCGACGACGAGGCAGGCCTACACCTATACAGCGACGACACCGATTCTACCTCGTTGCAAAACTTCACCCTCTCCATCAACAAGTTCGAACTTAGTCAGCTCATGGCAGTGCTGCCCTTTGCACCACGCATTTCGGGCGAACTCAATGGCGACTATCACGTCATTCAAACCACGTCAGACCTTACTGTGTCCAGCGACATGGCAATAAAGAACATGGTGTACGAACTGAACGGCATGGGCGATGTGGGGGCAGAGTTCGTCTATATGCCTAAAGGCGATGGCACACACTATGTAGATGGCACCCTGACAAGGAACGACAGAGAGATAGGAAGGCTCTCCGGCGTGTACGACAGCAAGGGCAAGGGCAGTCTCGACGCGGAGTTTACGCTCGAAAAATTCCCCCTTAGCTACATCAACGGTTTCGTTCCCGACCGCATCATAGGACTGCACGGAACAGGCGAAGGTACGCTTGCCATGCAAGGACCGCTAAAAAATCTCGACATAAACGGAGAGATATACCTCGACTCTTCGTATGTTTTCAGCGAACCATACGGTGTCAAGCTGAACTTCGCAAACGACCCCGTGCTCATCAATCACAGCCGTGTGGAGTTCGAAAACTTCGAGGTTTTCGCTTCCAACAAGGCTCCGCTCGACATCTCCGGCTACTTAGATTTCTCCAATTTCGACCGTATGAACACCGACTTACGCATGCGGGCGCGCAACTTCCAGGTGATTAATGCAAAGGAGAACATGCGCTCTGAAGTGTTCGGAAAAGCATTTGTAAACTTCGACGGAGATCTGCAGGGACCGCTGTCGTCGCTCCAGTTAGATGGAAAAGTGGACGTATTGGGCAATACCGACATAACCTACGTGGTGCGCGATGCACAGCTTGCCAACGACAACGAGCTGGAAAACCTCGTTACTTTCACCAATCTTAACGACACGACCAGGGACGTCGTGAAGCGACCGGACATTCAAGGACTGGGCATGAAGCTGCGTGTCGAGGTGGACAACGAGGCACACATCGTCTGCGCACTCGACCCGGAGCGTTCCAACTATATAGATATTGTGGGCGGAGGAACCCTGAACATGGAGTACGACCCCACCAACGGACCACGCCTGAGAGGTCGTTACACCATAAGCGACGGTCAGATGAAGTACTCGCTGCCCATCATTCCGCTGCGCACTTTCCACATAAAGGAAGGCAGCTATGTAGAGTTTACGGGCGACCCAACCACGCCGACGCTCAGCATTACGGCTACCGAATGCGTGCGGACGAGTGTGTCTGACGGGACGGGGAACGGCAGAATGGTAGACTTCGATGCCGGTGTCCGACTGTCCAAACGCTTCCCCAATCCCGGTGTAGAGTTCATCATACAGGCTCCGGAAGACCAGGACATGCAGGGGAAACTAAGTTCCAAGAGTGTGGAAGAACGCTCCAAACTTGCCGTTACCATGCTTGCTTCGGGCATGTATTTCGACGGTTCCAACAATTCAACCGCCAATACAGCCATGAACAGTGCCCTCATGGGCTTCCTGCAAAGTCAGGTAAACTCCATAACGGGGCGTGCCCTGACCTCCATGGGTGTGGACCTTACAGCCAACATGGAGAGCACTGCCGACGCATCGGGCAGTCTTCACACCGACTATACTTTCAAATTCTCCAAACGATTGTGGGACAACCGTCTCCGTATAATCATGGGCGGACGCGTCTCCACAGGCTCCCAGGTGTCGGAACAGAACGGTGCCTTCTTCGATAATCTGTCGTTGGAATATCGCCTGAACCGCCAGGAGACACAGTATCTGAAGCTTTATTACGAGCGGGAAGCCTACGACTGGCTCGAAGGAAACCAGGGAGAGTTTGGCGTCGGCTTCATGTGGCGACGCAAGTTGCAGCATTTTAAGGACATCTTCCGCTTTAAAAGCAAGAAAGAACAGCCACCACAGCGCGACAGCCTAATTAATTTTGTAAATGGAAAGAAACAGTAGACATGCTCACAGCCACCTTGTTACCCCTCGTGGCAGTTTGTTTTGCACAGCAATGGTATTGCTGTTGGTGCTCACGGCAATGCTTTCGGCATGCAGCACCACCAGTGCCTTGCCCGAAGGCGAGCAGCTTTACACGGGCATGACCCCCACCGAATACACCAACTACACCAAAAACGCACACTTCAAAGCCGTGCGGGAAGAACTCGACATCGTGCTTGCCACAAAGCCAAATGCATCGCTTTTCGGCAGTCCGTCGCTGAAGTCGCCCTTCCCCGTGGGCTTATGGGTGTGGAATGCCTTCTCGCCCGACACCACACGGTTTGGCCGCTGGATAACAAGAGCGTTCGGTTCGCGCCCCATCACCTTGTCGAACGTGTCGCCAGACCTGCACGCTACCGTGGGCGAAGGACTGTTGAACAAGCGCGGATACTTCGATGGGAAGATAACATACCAATTGGTTCCGCAGAGGAACAAGAAGAAAATAAAACTTAAATATACCGTGAACATGGGACATTTGTGGACCATAGACAGCCTGCAATATGTAGATTTCCCACCCGATGCCGACAGTCTGATAAGGGCAACACGCCCCGATGCCGCCATAAAAGACGGCGACCCGTTCGACGTAGCCACGCTCGAGCAAGAACGCCAGCGCATCACGACCCTCTTTCGCAACAACGGCTACTACTATTACAAGAACAACGACGCCAGCTATTTGGCCGATACAACCATCGTTCATGGGAAAGCTGTAACACGGTTGCAGCTTGCCGACTCTGTAAGTCCTGCCGACTTGCGCAAGTGGCGCATCGGAAACATTACGGTAAATCTGCAGAAAACCTTTATGGAAGAGCTGCACCAGCATCGCAAGAAGCGTGGTTTCGACCTTAACTTCAACGGCAGGCACTCGCCATTGCGAGGCAGGGTGATTGCCAACGACCTGCAATTCCGCCCCGGCGACCTGTACCGGCAAGCCAAGCACACCGAGACAATGGAACGCCTGAACGCCACGGGACTGTTTACAGGGTCTAACATTTCTTTCAAGCCAAGCAACCAGACGGACACCTGCAGCACGCTCGACGTAACGCTGGACTTCCTTTTCGACCGTCCCTACGACTTTTACATAGAAACCTACGGACGCGGAAGGACCACCGGAAAATATGGTCCTGAACTTGTGGTTGGTTTTGCCAAGCGCAACGCTTTCCGTGGTGCCGAACTGCTGAACGTGCGTTTGCACGGAGCCTACGAGTGGGCATCGAAACGCAGCGACGATGCCGGCACCACCGGACGCATCAACGACTACCAGTACGGCGCGGAGGTAAGCCTGCAGTTTCCACGTTTTCTCAATCCGTTCAAGACACCTCCGCGCATCATGCGCGAACGCATGCAGCGGCGCGAGGCAGCCGCCATGGCTGCGGGCAAGCCCCTGCCGCCGAATGCACCACGCACCTATTTCGAGACGCCGATGACCACCCTGAGCGCTTCTACCAACGTTATCAAGCGTGCACTCTACTTCAAACGCCACGTGGTGGCAGGCGAAATAACCTACAGCTGGGCACCCAGCGAGCGCCACTCGTTCATTTTCAAGCCCCTGTCGCTCACCTACGAGTACATGAGAAGCGTAACCGACCGCTTTAAGGCACTCACCGACAGCGTGCCATACCTTGAAGTTTCCATGGCAGACCAGTTCATTCCGAAAGCCTTGTTCCAGTACACGTACCAGAGTCCGAGGGAATATGCCAACCCGATACGCTGGTGGTCCACCCTGAGCGAAGCCTCCAACCTGCTCGCCTTGGGTTATCTGGCAGGCGGAGAGAAGTGGAACAAGCGGGGAAAGACGATGTTTAAAAATCCGTTTGCGCAGTTCGTGAAGATTGAAACCAACTTTACGAAGCTCTGGACACTTGGCGGCAAGTCGTCCGTTGCAGCCCATGCCAATGCAGGCGTGATATGGGCGTATGGCAACAGCAGGTTTGCACCCTATTCAGAACAGTTCTTTGTGGGCGGAGCAAACAGCGTCAGGGCTTTCAACGTGCGCGAGATAGGTCCCGGCACTTACCGTTCGGCATCGCTCGGACGGTCGTATGTGGAGCAGACGGGCGAAGTTAAGGTGCAGGCAAACGTGGAGTATCGGCCTCATTTGGTGGGAAGCCTGTACGGAGCACTCTTCCTCGACGCCGGCAACGTGTGGACGTTGCACAGCGACAGCAGCCGTCCGGGGTCGCAGTTCCACTTTACCAACTTCTTCAAGGAACTGGCTTTCGGCACGGGGGTAGGCATTCGCTACGACATCGGCTTCTTCATGCTCCGCCTGGATTGGGGCATTGGTCTGCACGTTCCTTACGAAACGGGTCGCAGCAGGCTCTACAACATTCGCCACTTCCGCGATGCACAAGCCCTGCATTTAGCCATCGGACTGCCATTCTGAGGCGTAACCATTCTGCAAAACATTTTCCGCTTTGCAACGGCTTCATTGTCAGCGGTTTGCAATATACACACCTTGGTGCTGCAAAAGGCACTGTTTGGGCGTGCAAAAGGCACTGTTTTACGTTCCAAAACAGTGCCTTTTGTATTTTTGTTCTGTTAATTTTCTTTAATAATTCCGTGTTTTCCATGCAACATTACAATATTTATCATATCTTTGTGATATTAAAATGATATTACTGTAAATACAATAGACAATTTAAACGATACAACTATGGAAAAGAAAGAATTTGCCTTTAAGGGCGTGGTACAGAATGGTTTTGTAATGCTTGCACTGACGCTTGCATTGCTCTTGTGTGGCATAGCCAGTGCAATATATGGCTTCGTGCTGATTGGCAACGACCAAAATGGCGGCTTGTTGATTGGTGCTGCTGTGGCTATGCTGGTTCTTTTTGTCATGTGTCTTTACGGTTTCGTGAAGATAGAACCCAACGAAGCCCGTGTAATGATGTTCTTCGGACAATACAAGGGCACTTTCACAACGGTGGGTTTCCACTGGGTGAATCCCTTCATAACCACCAAGCGACTGTCGTTCAGGGCACGCAACATAGACGCTGCCCCCATCAAGGTGAACGACAAGACGGGCAACCCCGTCATGATAGGCATGATGCTGGTGTGGCGATTGAAGGATACGTACAAGGCAATCTTCGAAATCGACTCCGAGACAATGGCTACCTCGGTCGATGAAGGCGGCGAGGCACCTGCCGTAGGCAACATCATGATGGCGTTCGAACGCTTCGTGCGCATACAGGGCGACGCTGCCCTGCGCCATGTGGCAGGGCAATACGCCTATGACACCACCGACGACGAGCACGAGACACAGACCCTCCGCGACAACAGCGAGGGGATAAACAAACTGCTGGAACAGACGCTCGACGAACGGTTGGACATGGCTGGAATAGAGATTATAGAGGCGCGCATAAACTATTTGGCATACGCTCCCGAGATAGCAGCCGTGATGTTGCGCCGCCAGCAGGCTTCTGCCATCATCTCGGCACGCGAAAAAATCGTGGAAGGAGCTGTTTCCATGGTAGACATGGCACTGAAGAAGCTCGACAAGGAGAACGTTGTCGTGTTGGACGACGACAAGAAAGCTGCCATGGTAAGCAACCTCATGGTGGTGTTGTGCAGCGAAAGTGCCACACAGCCCGTGGTAAACTCGGGTACGCTTAACATGTAGTTGTGAGTCTGCAAGGGCACTCTGCCTACACCTTATATATATAAAGGGGAGGCGGACAACACGCCCATGTGCGGCAAGAGGCGTTGCAGACACAAACCGAAACGTAGATGGCAAAGAAAGAAACAAACAATAAAAGCTTCATTCTCAGGGTAGATGCCGACACGATGAGCGCGATAGAGAAGTGGGCAGCCGATGAATTCCGCTCGACCAACGGACAGTTGCAGTGGATAATAACCGAGGCACTGCGAAAGGCACGCCGTCTGCCGAAGCAGCAACCCAAGAACAAAGGCAAAGAAAAAACAACGAATGACGAGAATGAAAACACCGATTGAAAACCTCCGATTGCCCAGAACAGGCAAATCGACACTATACGAAGTCATGTCGGCAGCAATCCTTCTGCTTGCATGGATAGCGGGAATTGTAGCCACCAGCAACCACAAGACATCTGGAAGAATAGTTATCCTACTCATTGTTTTCTCTGTTATTGTGGCATTAATGCACTACTGCTCGTATCGCCCGACGATGCCTTGGGCTCGCAACAGCTTCCAGCCCACAACCGTGCGGCAAGCTAAGGTGGCGTCAAGGTACTACCGTGTGTTTGCCATAGAGATGGCTCTGTTCTGTCTAATTATAATTCTTTTCGACCTGTTAGACATGAGAGACTCGTTGCCTTCTCGTGCTTTAGGATCTGTTTTCTTCGTTTTTGTAATGATAACATATAATTCCGCCTCCCGAAAACTAATGCGGGTGCGCAATGCCGAGCGGGAGCAGCGGCAACAAAACGGGCACGGAAAGTAACCGATGGAGACTAATGGACAAAATTGGAAAAGTCTTTTAAAAAAACAAGACAGGCTCTTTTACACTGCAAAAGAGCCTGTTTTGATTTCTTGTACGTTTACTTTGTCCTATGTTTGCAGTTTTTCAGGAAGTTCAGAACTGTTGGAAGTCATAGGTATTCTATATTTTCCATAAGGTTTCTATGTATCTTTGTTCCTATGGCTTCAATGTGTTCATGTTTTCTTGAAAGTTGTTTTGTCCTTCCATTTCATTTTTCAGGAAGCGGCAAGCAATTTCTTTGGCAAAGTTGATATGGTTTAAAAATAAGTGGTTACCTTTGCAAGCCAATAACAAACCTGTGTTGGCGGACGGACGATAAGGTGGAATATCGGTTCGCAATATGGTATTATCAGACAGAAAAGCAATGGGTGTTACTTTCTACAGAGAACTCTATTACACGCTGAATAGTGGAAAAAACTCTAAACTTAAATATTACATAACTTCCTATTTGTGGGTTCTTATGCCCCACTTCGTACTCTTGTTGTTACGTAAAGTGCTGCTGTACAACGTGCAGAGACGCAGCGACTGGGACGAAATAAAGGCGCGCATAGACTACTACAACAAGCTGGGCAAATCCGAAATAGACCTTTCGGCGTTTCGGCAGAAAGCCATCATGCTTGCCGAACAGCAGAAAACAAGTCAGTCGGTGTATTATTTGGACTCGTTCCGCTATGCAAAATCGTTCCCATTGTGCCGGAAATGGTGCTTGCAACCGGGCGACGTAACATGCGTGCCCGATGTTCCTTCCATCGTGAAAAGTCGCCCCATTGCCGGCAACAACGCCAATTCGGTGTTGCTGAAGCTCGACCGGGTGCGCCATTTCCTGTTCGTAAACGACAGCAAGAAGTATTGCGACAAAATGAACAAGGTGCTGTTCCGTGGACTAATCGGGCAGTTCGACAGCCACAGTCTGAAGCAAAATCGCTACGACTTTGTGCAAAAATTCTTTGGCAATCCGCTCTTCAACATCGGCGTTATCGACAAAAGTTTCCCGCAATGGCATACCCCCAAAATGACGATAGGCGAGCATTTAGACTATAAGTTCGTGATGGCGTTGGAAGGAAACGACGTAGCCAGCAACCTGAAATGGATAATGTCGTCGAACTCAGTCGCCGTAATGCCGCGTCCCAAATACGAAACGTGGTTTATGGAAGGCACGCTGATACCCAACTATCACTACATAGAAGTGGCTTCCGACTATTCCGACTTGGAAGCAAAAATAAACTATTACATTCAGAATCCCCACGAAGCCGAAGCCATAATAGCCCACGCCCATGCCCACGTAGCCCGCTTCTGCAATCCCCTTCGCGAGTACATCGTGTCGCAACTCGTTCTGTCCAAGTATTTTGAAGAGACCGCCGGGGCAGGAGAAACCCAATAAGTCCGTCAGCCGCAATGGTGCAAGGTCGTTGGCATGGCTGCACATGCGAAGGCGAAAATGGCAGGACAGATTTGCAATAATCGGTGAAAAATAGTATATTTGCAGCAGCTATAGAGACAAAAGGACAGCGCACACATACAAAAAGCCTTGGACATAGTGTTTAATTCGGATACCTATCAGAAGTTGCTCAACGACAAAACAAGATTGTATTACCAAAGTGCGTTATGTATTTTCGTATCTGCAGCACGAATTGGAAACCGGTAAGGTGGGCTGAAAAGAACGGAAACGCTGCCTTGCCATGAATGAACGGCAACGCCCAACAGCCTTTAGCAACCAACTATACAGCCAAGACTTACAAAATGTAGGACACAAATAGCGATTTGGTTCCCATTTGTTTGTAAGTTTGAAACAATATTTATACTTTTGCAAATGACGACAGCCATTTCTCAACAAATGGCAAAATAAAAGCATATATCGCCTTACACCTTAATTAATATAGGCGTTGGAGAAGGCGAAAGACCAGAGAGCTACGAAACAATCTAATCATTAATATTTAAACATAAGCACGATGAAAGGACTTTACACTACACTTCTCGCAGCCATTGCCCTGCTTGTTGCAATGCCTGTGAATGCACAAACAGAATACCAATTGTACGGACACCTTGTGGGTGTGAACGAAAACAACGGCATCTACAAGTTCACGACGGAAGCTACTTCGCCACTTACAGCGGTTCAGAAAATACCCTATTCGCCCGACTATGGCATCGTAAAGGTGAAAGACCGCTACTTTTTCTTCGTGCTCGACGACTCGGGTTACGGTGTAGAAATGTATATGTACATCTACAACGCCAACGATTTTACTTTCATTACACGCCATAAAGTGCCTACCGATATGGTGTCTATAGGCTGTCCTATCGCATACGACGAGAAGACGGACAAGGTGTATTCTGTCTACAAAGACGGCAGCACCTACAAGCTATGCACCCTTAACCTTACCAAACACGAACGCAACGAGGTGGGCACACTGGGCAACAACTTCCTCGCAATAACCTTCAACAAGGAGGGAAAGCTCTACGGCATCAACTCGGCAGGTAGGGTTGGAGAGATTTCAACCGCCGACGCCACCTTCACCGAGATACTTTCAACGGGTATGAATCCGCACTATCAGCAGTCGGCAGCTTTCCCTGCAAACGACAACAACACAATGTATTGGGCTGCCACGCTCGACGATTGGGGCGGCACTCTGGGCATTTACAAGATAGATTTAAAAGCCAAGACCAGCACAATGCTGCGCGAATTCAAGCACGAAGAGGAATTTGGCTGTCTTTGGGTGGGCGATAAAGTGGTGGCACAAGGTGCTCCTGCCGCATCGACCGACCTTGCTGCCGACTTTGCAAACGGAAAGCTGACGGGCAAAATCAACTTTACCGCACCCGAAAAGACCTACGGCGGACAGACGCTGACGGGCGAACTCACCTACAAAGTCCTCGTAGATGGCGTGGAAAACATGCAGGGCAGCACGCAGGCAGGCAAGGCTACCACTGCCGAAGTTACCACCACGCAGGGGCTGCACGATTTTGCAGTCATCGTAAGCAATGCCGAAGGCGATGGCGACAAGGCTGAAATAAAGAACATATACGTAGGGCACGACACGCCAAAGCAGGTGAAGAACGTGAAGTTGGTGCAGGGCGGTGCCACCGATAAGCTGACGCTGACGTGGGACGCAGCCACCGAAGGAATGCACAACGGATATGTAGACCCGGCAGAAGTGAAATACCAAGTGCACAAGATGCCTTCGGGCGAAATTGTAGACAACGCCGCAACGTCTCCATTCAAGTACACTGTAACACAAGAAAAGGCAGAAAAATGTTTCTTCGACGTAACTCCGTACATCGACAACGACCACAAGGGAATGCCCACGGCATCAAACAAGGTTATGATAGGCAAGCCTTTCGAAGTGCCCTACGCTGCCGGTTTCGACACCAACGACGAAGTATTGCTCTTCACCATCGAGCACATCGGCGACGGAAACGCTTACTGGGATTGGGACTACGACTACAAGTTCATGAAGATATACAGCTCTACGGCACCTAAAAACGACTGGTTGTTCACACCATTCATCGCCGTTGAGGAAGGTTCGATATACGAACTGTCGTTTGATATACGCACCGTAGGCACCGAAAAGTATGAAGTGAAGTACGGATTGGCACCCGAAGCCGCTGCCATGACCGAGCAATTGGCAGCAGATACCGAAGTGGAAAGCGACCAGTTCGCCACCCGCAGCATTGAGTTCACTGCCAACAAGACGGCTGCCATCTACATTGGCTTCCATGCCAACACCACAAACGTGGAGAAAGCCATGAACTTCTACCTCGACAACATACGCTTGGAGAAGGTTGGTACAACCGCCATCGGCTGCATACCTACCACAACAACCAACGCGAACTTGCGCATTGCCGACGGCGGATTTTATATTCTTGACCGCGATACCCACGTCAGTGTGGCACGCATCGACGGCACCACCGTGCTTAGCCGCACCGTTCAGGCTGGTCAGCACGTATCTCTGCCGAAGGGCATCTACATTGTGCGCACCGCCAACGCCGCACAGAAGGTAGTTGTAAAGTAAGGTTCGGGTAAACCGCAGAAACCATTTAGCAAACATACAGCACGTCCCACATTGCAGAATAAATGCAGTGTGGGACGTTTGTTTTACTTCTTCAACAATTTCATTTATCAAAAATAAATAGTATCTTTGCAGAAAAAAGAAAGCACTATGCAGGGAGACAACACGCAGACATTATGGCAAGTAGTGAAAGGATACTTCAATGCTTTCCCAGAGAAAGATTGCGAAGACGAAGTGGTAGCGCAGATAAGCGATGGCGTAGACTTTCACGGTGCAACCCTTTGGGTACTTATTTTTGCCATCTTCATAGCCTCGTTGGGTTTGAATGTCAATTCAACGGCAGTCATAATAGGTGCCATGCTCATATCGCCACTGATGGGACCAATCATCGGAATGGGCTTAGCAGTGGGCATAGCCGACCTTAAATTGTTCAAGCGGGCACTTACAAACTATCTCATTACAACGGTAATCAGTGTCGTTACAGCTACAATTTACTTCACCATTTCGCCCATTACCGAAGCCCAGTCGGAACTTTTGGCACGCACCTCGCCCACGCTTTACGATGTGTTAATCGCCCTTTTTGGTGGTGCTGCAGGCATTTTAGCCATCTCCACCAAGAGTAAGAACAACGTAATTCCGGGCGTTGCGATAGCCACGGCATTGATGCCACCGCTCTGTACGGCAGGTTATGGATTTGCAATGGGCAACACTTCCTACTTCTTTGGTGCATTCTATTTATACTTCATCAATACGGTTTTCATCGCCTTTACCACCTGCATAGGCGTTCGCTTGCTGCATTTCCATCGGAAAAAGTTTGTCGATCGCGAGAAGATGAAGCGGGTGAACTATTATATTATAAGCATTGTCATCATCACAATGCTACCTGCTGGCTATATGACATGGAGCATTATCAAGCAGAGTGTGATTGAAAACAACGTTGAGAAATTTGTACGCGACGAGCTCGATAACAGTGGAACGTACATTATTTCGCACGAATACGATTCTAAAACCAAGACACTCAACGTGGTGGCAATAGGCAAACCAATCTCAGTCGGTGCCATAGCGAAAGCGCAGAAGAGTATGGCAGACTATAAGCTTGGCGACTATACACTTAAAGTGATACAAGGAGCGAGTTCCGATAGCCTTTTGGCCATACAGCGTAACAAGAAAGGTTTGGCTGTTCCGGGCGAAGGAAACTCGTCCAAATGGCAAGAACAGGCATATCAGAACGTTGCATTGCAGAAGCAGTTGGCTGCCTATACACGCTATCCTGTATTGGCAAATGATATGAAACGCGAGCTGAAAGTGGTGTGCCCCGCAGCCAAAAGCCTTGTTCTTTCTCAGTCTTCCGAATGCTTTTTAGACACCGCTTTGACGAAAGGATATGTTATGGCGGTGGTTAAAACCAACAATACGCTTGCCAAAGACGATAGGCAACAGCTTTATGAATGGCTCAAGGCGAGAGTGAAAACCGACAGTCTGGAGTTGATAGTTCTGCCACAATAGCAAGTGCGGTCAGTATGTCGATTGCCGAAGAGCATTTGTTTCGTCAAGGGCAGAAAACACTTCAGTTTTGTAAAAATTATTCCGAAGAAAAACGATAATTTCGATTTGACACTGCGAAAGCGGCTGTTTTGCATTGCAAAACAGCCGCTTTTACCGTGCAAAACCTACGCTTTTGGATTGCAAAACAATAGGTTTTGCAATGCGTTGATAATGAAGCGGTTATGCAATATATATACTTGTGAAAAATATTTACACTTTATTGCCTACTTTCCGTCTATAAAACGAGGCATGCAGGGGTGGTTGTGTAGCTGCTGAAAGGGACTTGCTTGTTTGTAAAGGTGGAACGTTGGGATTGTTCTGCTGATTATCGGCTGGCTTTGAGGCGTTGTTTTGGCTTTGCCAAATTATTGGTCGGGGTTTTCAACGAAGCCTTTGTACTGTTCTTCCAGTCCGCTTTCAATGCTGTCGTAAGCCTCCTTCATGGTTTCCTTTTCAAATTCCGCTCCCTTTCCTTTCGGTGCAATCGGCTCGTGAATGGTGAGCGAAAGACGGTGCCGGACGGGGAAATGCCAGTCGCGCGTGCGGGGCATGACATCGAACGAACCGTTGATGGTTATCGGACAAACGGGCAATTGCAGTTCGTCTGCCAGCATGAAGGCACCACGACGGAATATGCCTATGTGCCCCGTAAAGGTGCGTGCGCCCTCGGGGAACACCACTACCGACATGCCTTCGCGCAGCGTTTCGCGTGCCTGGTCGTAGGTTTGCTTAATCTTGCTCGCCCCCGACTTGTCTACAAATATATGGTGTGCACATTCGCAGGCTATGCCCACGAAGGGTATCTTGCGTATGCTCTTCTTCATCATCCACTTGAAGTTGCGACCTAAAAAGCCGTAAATAAGGAATATATCGAACGAACCCTGGTGGTTAGACACAAACACGTAGCTCTGGTTGGGGCGCAGATGCTCGCGTCCTTCCACCCTTACGGGCAGCAGAAGGGCACGGATAACGAACTGTCCCCATAACCGTCCGGGGTGATAGCCCCAGAAATGGCCGTTGCCCAAGCGGCAGCCTATTGCCGTAACTGTGGCAGTTATGACGGACGAAACAAGGAAAAGTGGAAGAAAGACAAACAGCACGTACACCCGATAGAGCAGGGTGAGCAGGGTTCCGGCGAGCGTTCTGTGTGCCGTTGGTGTAGTTTTTTTGTTGTAGTTCTGTTGCATAGTGTCTGTATATTATCCCTTATTCTGTTGTTTTCGCTTTTAAAGTGATTACCACAATCTCGTTTGGCATGTTCAGACGGAACGGTGCAAATCCGCCCAGACCGTCGGTAACGTTAAGTATCTGGTTGCCGCTGCGATACACGCCATAGTCGTTTTTCTCCCGAATTTTGGTCGGACGGAAGCCAAAAATCTGCATTTGTCCGCCGTGGGTATGCCCGCTCAGCGTTATCTGCGCCATCTTCCCGGGCACTATGTGGCGTCTCCATGCTGATGGGTCGTGCTGAAGCATGATGACGAAAGCCCCTTTTTGGACTCCCTTGAGCGTCTTTGGGTAGTTGGCTTTCTGTGGGAAGGGCGGTTTGCCGTCGTTCTCTGTGCCTGCAACAACGATGCTGTCGGTGCCGCGTCTGATGGTTGTGTGGCTGTTTTCCAACAGCTTCCAGCCTAATTTGGAGCGCACGATGTCTGCGAAATCCTTGTTTTGTTGTTCGGCATCTTTAGGGCTTAGTTTTACGTATTCGGTATAATCGTGGTTTCCGCGCACGGCAATGGCGTTCTTCATGCTGGTTTTCAGGAGGTTGGTGAAGGGCAGAATTTCGCTCGGACGCATGTTCTGAAGGTCGCCTGTAAACACAATCAGGTCGGCATTAGCCTGTTTTATGCTGTCCATCTCGTTTTCAAGAATAAAGCGCCGCCACCCATTGAAAGTTCCGATGTGCATGTCCGACACCTGAACAATGCGGTATCCGTCGAAGTTTCTGGGCAAACCGCTTGCCGTAAGCGTAATATGGCGTACCCTAATCTGCGAAAAGCCGAAGGTAAGACCGTACACATACACCAAGAAAGCGGCTATTCCAGCCGCCAAACCCACGTAATGGCCGTAGTTCCGGCGTGTTCTGATAATGGTTTTGCGTATGATTGACCCGATGATTGAACAGATTCCGAAGATGGTTTTTGGTCCTACGAACGCCCCAAGCAGGAAAAGATAGGTGTTGAGCCACGTCAGATTGGTGGGTGCAAAGTTGTGTATAGACGCCAGAATGCAGGTGTATGTTACAAGAAAAATGGTAGGAATCCACCATGCAAGTCGCTGTTGCCAAGTGATGTGCACACGTTTTCGGAAGTAGTGGGCGTCGATATAGACATCGGAAAGGACGATGACGAGCAGCAAGGGAATAACAATTCGTGCAATCATAAGCAGTCTATTTTTTCGTTACGAAACCTTATTTGTTCACCCCGATAGTCCGCATTGAACCGTTTTCCGTCAAGAATGTGGACACCATTGCACAGCATATGCACCACCTTCCAGCGGTATTCGTGTCCCAACATGGGGCTCCATTTGCACTTGCTTTGTATGTCTGCCTCGGTAACCGTCCACGGCGTGTTCGGCTGGACAATCGCTATGTCGGCACGGTAGCCCTCTCGCAAGAACCCCCTTTCGCTTATATTGAATCGCTTGGCAGGTGCGTGCGCCATGAGTTCCACGAGCCGTTCGAGTGTAAGAACCCCGCTATCGACCAGCTCGAGCATGGTTGGCAGCGAGTATTGTACCATCGGCATGCCCGAAGCAGCGGTGGCACAGCCCCCTTGTTTCTGCGATAACAGGTGTGGAGCGTGGTCGGTTGCCACGGTCGTTATGCGTCCGTCGGCAAGCGCGCGTCGCAGTTCGGCACGGTCGTGCGCCGTTTTCACCGACGGATTGCACTTTATCAGTGCTCCCTTTGTGGCGTAATCGTCGTTCGTGAAGTACAGATGCGCAATCACAGCCTCCATGGTTACGAAGTCGCGGACATGCGGTTGTTGCAGCAAACCCAATTCGCGAGCCGTTGAAAGGTGGGCAATGTGCAGCTGGGTGTGGTGTTTCAGCGCCAGTTCCACCGCTAATTGAGAACTCTGGAAGCACGCTTCTTCGCTCCGTATTTCGTTGTGGTGGCAGATGTCGGGGTCGTTTCCGTAGCGCATTCTTGCCCTTTTCATGTTGTCGTTGATGATGCCCGAGTCCTCGCAATGCGTCATGACGGGCAGTCCGACGGCTGCTGCAGTGGCGAAAATCTGCTCCAATGCACTGCGCTTGTCCACCAGCATGTTGCCCGTAGAGGCTCCCATAAAGAGTTTTATGCCGGGAACGGTGTGCCTGTCGAGCTGTTTTATGGTGTCGGCATTGTTGTTTGTTGCCCCGAAAAAGAACGAATAGTTGATGTGCGAGCTGCGTTTGGCACGTTCCACCTTGTCGTTCAGTGCCTCAATCGTGGTGGTCTGCGGGTTGGTGTTGGGCATTTCGAAGAACGATGTAACCCCTCCGAAGGCTGCCGCACGGCTCTCGCTCTCCATGTCAGCCTTGTTTTCCATTCCCGGTTCGCGGAAATGGACGTGCGTATCAATCACTCCCGGTAAGACAAAACACCCCGAGGCATCGACGATTTCGTCGAAATTGCCTCGGGGTGCAATGTGTTCTGTTACGATTTGGGCTATCCGATTGTCTTCAATGACGATTGCGCCATTGAGCATTTGTCCTTCGTTGACTATCGTTCCGCCTTGAATGAGTTTCCTCATTGTGTTTGTGTATATATATGATGTGTACCTTCTTTTATTTCGCCAATGTGGTGTCGCCAGCCATTTCGGCTGGGGTTGGTGGTGCAATGTTGCTGTTGTCGGTCATCGTTTCCTGTGCTGGCAGCTCCATTCCGTTCATCTCTTTCTGTGCGCGTTGGAACTTTTCGTAGAAGTCTTTGATGGCTCCGTTGTTCTTAAAGGCATCGGGCGCCTTCGTCATAATGAATTCTACCCACGACGAAAGCTGTCCTACGGCATTCATATAGAGGTAGTCGTTCATCCAGACAGGGTAGGCGTCAGGCGTCATATCGTACGAAACTCTGGTAAGAAATCCCCACGGTGCCAGTGCATTGTCGAAGTTGTCGGTAACGAAAGCCGTAAAAAGACGGTCTATATCGGCATAAACCAGCAGTGCTTTCTTTATTAATCGGGTGTTGGTAGCCTGCTCGTCGTGCCCATTCATGATGGAAACACCTTCCTCGTGGTCTATTTCAATGAACTGATTGCGTAGTTGTGTGAACTTCGTCCAGAAGGTATTGAGCTTCTCGTTAAGCGGTGTGCCTCCCACACGGAGCTGTGTATTGTCGAGCTTAAGCTGTATGTCGCCTTCTTCCAAGACTATTGGGAGCTGCAAATTCATGTCGTCCATGTAGATTTGGGCTACCTGTACGGAGTCGAGAGACCCCTTGAAGGAGAAGTCTCCATGCACTACGTCGCACGAATCGAGTGTTATCAGCGAGTCTCCGGAACCGCCCTTGAGGTATAATTTCCGTCCGTCGAGGTTGGAAATGTTCGATGTCCCGTGTATGTAATACGACTTAGCGCACGACGTCAGCGCCAATGAAGGTAACGAGAGCGTAAAGTATTTTGTTCATCGAATGTATTCTTTTATGTTTCCTTCGCCGGTGCATCGCATTGCCGCGACATTCCTAAGGCGAGTTCGGCATAGCCGATTGACTTTAACAGGAACTTGTTTATGCCGTCTTACAAAAGTACAATGTAATTGCGAAGTAGCGAAAGTTTTTCATTGAATTTAAAACATTTGTGGTATATTTAGGCTTTTTTTTAAGTTTCAGACTGCTGTTCTTTCTTTATGATATGGTCTATCCGGTGTATCGTATAGAACTCTATTACGGTTGCAATGAGCAATATTACCACCCAGTTATGGTACACAATGTTTACGTAGGTGGTGTATCCTCCGATGGAATTCACGGCAAACGGACGTACTATTCCGTACACGTCTTCCACCATGAACAGCCCTGCGAGAATGAAACCCACGTCTGCCAGCACCATGATTCTGCGCAGGCGGCGTATGGCAATGTTTGTTCCAAGGTATTGTTGCCGCATTTGCATGGTGGCGAACCCTATTGCTCCAACCAGCATGACGATGCAGGCGACGTCTTGTTTGATGAAGAATGCGTAGAGACCGGTGCCCAATGCCATCATCAGACCGCCGGCTGCATAGATGATTGTTTCTATTCTATTCAGTTGTTTCATATGCATTTTTGCCCTTGAAGGGCTGTTCGTCGTCGCTAAGAACAAAGATATCTTCGTCGTCTGCCTTCATGAAATAGCGTTCGCGGGCTATCTTTGCTATGGCATCGGGGTTTGTGTTCAGTTCCTTCAGCCTTTGCATGTCGTTATAATACTGCTTTCTATATTTTGCTATTTCGGTGTTCAGGTCTTGTATTTCATAGTAACATTCAATGCTGCGACGGAAGCTGTTCTCGTCGAAAACGCCTACGATGAGCAGACCCACCATTATTGTTATCTGGTATCTGAAGCGACTTATGAACGTGAAGACGTGCCCTGTAAACTTGTTCACCTTTTACTTTAGTTATTGTTTATAGTCTTTTGCAAATGTAGCAGCGTATATGGGCAGTGTTGTTGCCGTTGTTGCTATTAGTTGCAAAAGTACGGAAAACTTTTTGAAAAAGGTGGTGCGACATTCATATTTTACGCTAATTAACAATTAATTCGGTTTCTCTGACGTTTCGTTTTCCTACTTTTTATTATCTTTGCAACACCAAATTATTATCTTTGCAATACCAAAAGGAATAAAGAAAGATGGACGAATACATTGTATCGGCACGGAAATACCGCCCTATGTCGTTTGCTTCCGTTGTGGGACAGCAGGCACTTACCACTACTTTGATGAATGCCGTGAAGAGCAAGCGGCTGGCTCATGCTTACTTGTTTTGTGGTCCGCGTGGAGTGGGAAAGACCACTTGCGCCCGCATTTTTGCCAAGACCATTAACTGCGAACACCCCACCGACCAGGGCGAAGCGTGCAACGAGTGCGAAAGCTGCAGGGCTTTCAACGAGGGAAGGAGCTACAACATCTTCGAATTAGATGCCGCAAGCAACAACTCCGTAGAGAATATCAAGACGCTGATGGAGCAAACGCGCATTCCGCCACAGATTGGACGATACAAGGTTTTCATCATCGACGAGGTGCACATGCTGTCGTCTTCGGCTTTCAATGCCTTTCTAAAGACGCTGGAAGAACCGCCAGCACACGTCATCTTCATTCTTGCTACTACCGAAAAACATAAAATTCTGCCTACAATACTGTCGCGTTGCCAAATCTACGACTTCGAACGCATGTCGGTTCCGGGTATCATCAACCATCTGAAAGCGGTGGCGGAGAAGGAAGGAATAGCCTACGAGGAGGCGGCATTGAACGTGATTGCCGAGAAAGCGGACGGCGGAATGCGCGATGCGCTCTCCATTTTCGACCAGGCGGCAAGCTTCTCCCAGGGCAACATAACCTACCGGAAGGTGATTGAAGACCTGAATGTATTGGACGCAGACAACTATTTCAACATTATGGATCTGGCTGTAGAGAACAAGGTTCCCGAAATTATGGTGCTCCTGAACAACGTCATCAACAAGGGCTTCGACGGCGGAAACCTTATCAACGGGCTTGCTTCGCACGTGCGGAACGTGCTCATGGCGAAGGACCCACAGACACTCCCACTGCTCGAAACCAGCGACGAACAACGCCAGCGCTACCGGCAACAGGCTGCAAAATGCCCCACACAGTTCCTGTACAAGGCGTTAGAGATAATGAACAGGTGCGATGTGGAATATCGGCAGAGTTCGAACAAGCGGCTGCTGGTGGAGCTGACACTTATTCAGGTGGCGCAGATTACACAGAAAGACGACGACTCTCCCGGGTCGGGGCGTAGCCCTAAGCAGTTAAAAACCCTGTTCCGAAATCTTATTTTAAAGGCTCAACCGCAAACAGCATCGCAGGTGGCTGGGGCGAGCCGCAAGCATAATGCACACGAAAACAAGCACGACCGTGCTGCAACACACGTTACTGTAACAACCCAGACACCCCCCACGGGCACCCCGTCCGCTGCTCCCACCATGCCAAAGATACGGTTGGGCAGTCTCGGAATGTCGTTCGCAAACCTTATGAACGAAGGAAAGAAAGAGGAAAAGCACGAGGAAGAGGTAGAAATAACCAACAAGGACGAGCACCAGAGCTTTACTTGGCAAGAGCTGATAGTGGAATGGAAGGGCATGTGCAACCGCATTGCCAAGCTGAACGTGAGCCTTGCGCAACGCATGAAGCTCATTAAGCCGCAGATATTGCCCGACGGAAACATCGAAGTAGTGGTGGGAAACAAAATCCTGCTCGACGAAATGCAGACCATTCGTGGTAGAATACGTGCTACGATGGCACAGCGTTTACACAACGGACAGATAGATGTGATGTTGCGACTGGCTAAGGCTGAAGAGTTGAAACCTATTCTTACACCGCGCCAAGAACTTGAAAAAATGCAGCAACAGAACCCTTCTATTGCTAAACTTATAGAACAATTGGGACTTCAATTAGAGTAAAAAACTACACAAACTACGGGCTTTGGGTTGCTATCTTCCTAAGGCTTACAAATTGTTAGTATAAAAATCATCGGCTATGGAAACAGGTATAGAAAATGAAATAGCACACAATGTTGCTTCGTTATTATTAGAAGCCGAGGTTATTTTTGCTGTTGTTATGGCATGGATAATGGCATTTTTCTTTAGCGCAATGGCTACCCGACCATCGTTTACCAAATGGAAAGATGTGTTAAAAGAACGTTTTTGGCTGTTCGTAGTCTATTTTACACTGTCTGTTATAACTGTTGCTGCCGCATATTGGTCTAGTTTCAACTATCTTTCTTTGGGTGTTGTAGCTGTTTTTCTTATAGTTTTGCTTATTTCATTTCCCCTTTATTTTTTAGTGTTTTTCTTGCGTTTGAGGCGTTGGATAGCCACTAATCCAGGTTATGCAATGCTAGTTTTCGGTAGGAGAAGGTGTTCTGGAAAACTTCATGTTATCGAAATACAAAAGATAGATGGCGTTGTTGGAAAGCAAATGAATATATTTTCTGTTTCGGGCAAATGCTTGGTGCCACCAGGAAAGCATAAAATTAGCTTTGTGGTTTGGGAGCGAACATCGGTGCCTCGAGGGTATAGCTTGCAGAAAATGTTCGACTATGATGTAGAGATAGAACTAAAATCGGGTGGTTTATACGTCGTACAAGAACACCCTTCGTTGCCTTCTTTGAATATATCTTTAAGCTGTTTTGCTCCTAATATGCGTAAAATGGCAGAATGAAAACCATAAACAGAGAATTTGAATGTTACCATTCGAGGTGTTCTACTCGTTGTTTGGGCAAAATAATATCGTAAAAAATAAAGTAATATTACCTTATAAATATGGACGCAAGTACATTCTATTTATGTTTATTTTTGTGGTGGGCATGCTGCTATGTAATAATTTCCTACTTAGTAAACCCATCGCATGTGCGTTGGAACAACCCTATAAAGCAAAGTCGTTTCGTAGTTCTTTCGGCTTTAGCAGTATCTTTTTTAAGTTTTATAGCACATTCTTACGTGTATATAGAGGAATATCAAGCAAAGAATAACATAGAATTTAAATCAATATCCCACTTTTTTTCCTGTCTTACCAACCCACAGTCGAAGCCCATTTTCGAGGCAGATTACTTCTTAATGTTAGTTGTAATAGTTGTTATTTCTATAATTCCGCTTATCCGACACCTACGTTTAATATGGTGGATAAGTAGACACCCACACTATTCAATACTTACTTTCAAGGTGATACCCGAGATGCCGCCTCGCCAAATATTTATACTCAGCATAGATAATAAGGAATCTTGTGGCGGAAGATACATCTTGTCTTATTATAAATACTTGGTGTTGCCAGGCAAACATAAGTACCAATTCTGGGTGGGAGAACTACATGGAAAGGGCAGTTATAGGCGTTTGTTCGACCAAGAAATGGAACTTCAGTTGTCTGCAGGGTGTCAGTACGTGGTGGAAGAAGATGATATGGTGGACGAGTTGCACTTTTATGACAGTTGTTCATCGTCTGTGAGAGATAACAAAACTGAAGAAATAAGTAAATAAAATAGGTTATGAACATTGATTTTTCTTGGCTTTTAATCTTGTGGTTGCTATTCATTGTGGTTGCAATCATGTTATATTTAAAATGGACTGCCCCCATTCTCGACCGTTGGAACAACCTTTTAAGGCGGAGTAATAACTTTGTAATACTCAGCGCCACAGCATTTTTAGTAAGCTCCGGTATGTTCTTTTGCAAATTCTATGTGTTCGAACAACCCTCTAACAAAACCGAAATTCAGACCACAAACAGCCCTTCTTCCAAATCCTCAACCAGATATATCTTCTCCGAGAAGGGCGATTTCGTCTACGTATTAGTTGTTTTATTTTTGGCGTTTGTCTATTTTCTTATTCAATACCAGCGTTTAAAGCGATGGATAAGCGAACACCCAGACTACGCCATACTGGTTTTCGACCTTCAAGATATGGGGTATGTTAAGCAAAAAGGGAGAATAATAAACGATGGTTTCCTCCCTATTAGCAGAGGACTTGCCTTCCGAACATTCAACGAATACTTGGTTGTGCCAGGCCAACACACATTTCATTTTGAGGTGAAAGAGAACCGTTTCAAAGGCGTTAATACAGTTTTGTTCACCCAGCACATGGACCTCGACTTAGTGCCAAGCTCGATGTATATTATCAAAAGAGAAGGTTTGGAGGGTAAATTGAGCTACCATTTTAAGTGCAAAGCCCCCAAAACAGATAATACAACCTTATAAGGAAGAAAATATCACTTTGTTTTGTTAAGGTATATATCTGCCGTAGTAGATTCAAAACATTACCGTTCGTCGTTCTCAATGGCTGTTTTTTAGCCTTGAACTTGGTCTTCCGTTTCTCCATATCCTCTCCGGGAACCCCGTATCCCCGCGCTTTTATTTTGTAAAGAAAACGCATGCGAAAGCTCACAGGCTTTCTTTTGCCTTGCGAAACACGCCTTCTTGCCTTGCAATATAGGTTCTTTTACCGTGCAAAACAGCCGTTTTTGGAAAACAAAAAAATAGGTTTTGCAAGGGTCTGACAGTGAACAGGTTGCATGACAGCCACGATGGCGAAAAATGTTTACACCATGGCGGTGCAGGCAATAGATGGGCTTCGCAGGCAATCCGGCACGCTATGACACATCGGCATGCTCGCCGTTGCAGGAAAACCTACATTCCTTTAAAAACAAAAAATGACGAACGGTTGCGAAAAAAACAATAAAATACTTGCAAAAACGGAAAAAATGTATTATATTTGCACCATTGACAGTTTAGCGGACGCACAGTAGGGCATGGCTCTTCAGATTGCTGTGTTTCTGTACTGTGCAGTAGGCAACATGCCAGTTCCTCCTTTTCGGAGGTTCTGAAAAATATATGTAGATTTGGTTTTTTAGTGGATTAGAAATCTTTTTCAATGACTTTAAAGAACGAAAGCCTTGGTGTGCGATGCATCGAGGCTTTTCTTTTATTCCTTTTCATGAACCATCTGTCGCCCAATACAGTCGTGCCGACTGACGACAATGGGCTTTTTTGTTCCTTTTTTTTACGTTTTTAGTACTCAATTTGCAATGTTTTTCAATTTATAAAGCTTAAAAGTGTTTTTTAATATAATTTAGATGCTAATCTGGTATATATCCGATGGTAATGTAGTACTTTTGCGTAAAGATAACAAGAAAGAAGTAAAACAATAGGAATTATGGCAGAAGCTATAGACATTCGCGAACTAAACATACGGATAGAACAGAAGAGCGGGTTCGTAACAAACCTTGTTACCGGCATGAACCAGGTCATTGTAGGGCAGCAACACCTTATAGACTCGTTGCTGATTGGTTTGCTCAGCGATGGGCATATCCTGCTCGAAGGCGTGCCCGGGCTGGCAAAGACGCTCGCTATAAAGACCCTTTCGCAGCTTATAAGTGCAAAATACAGTCGCATACAGTTTACTCCCGACCTTCTTCCAGCCGATGTAGTGGGAACACAAATATATTCGCAGAAAGAAGAAAAGTTCCTGGTCAAGAAAGGACCGGTGTTTGCAAACTTCGTCCTGGCGGACGAAATTAACCGTGCACCGGCTAAGGTTCAGAGTGCATTGCTCGAGGCAATGCAAGAGCATCAGGTAACCATTGGCGACGAAACCTTCAGTCTGCCCAACCCATTTATGGTGATGGCAACGCAAAACCCCATAGAGCAGGAAGGCACATACGTGCTTCCGGAAGCTCAGGTAGACCGTTTCATGCTGAAAGTGGTGATAGATTACCCTACGATAGACGAGGAAAAGCGCATTATCCGCGAAAATCTTAGCGAGCATCTGCCCACTGCCCCGGCACTGATATCGGCAGACGAGATAATGGAAGCCCGAGGCGTGGTGCGCGAAGTGTATATCGACGAGAAGATAGAACAATACATTGCCGACATCGTTTTCGCCACCCGCTATCCCGAACGCTACGGACTGGGCAGCCTGAAACAAATGATAACCTTCGGCGGAAGTCCCCGTGCCAGCATCAATCTGGCAAAGGCAGCACGTGCATACGCATTCATAAAGCGCCGCGGATACGTGGTTCCTGAAGACGTGCGCGCCGTGGCTCACGACGTCTTGCGCCACCGCATCGGTCTCTCTTACGAGGCAGAGGCAAGCAACACGACCCCCGAGGGAATAGTAAGCGACATCATCAACAACATACAAGTGCCCTGACAGAAAAGGGAGGATAACACATGAACGCCACCGAAATACTCAGTCGGGTAAGAAAGATTGAGATTAAGACACGACGCCTTAGTCAGAACATCTTCGCAGGGCAATACCATTCAGCCTTCAAAGGCAGAGGTATGGCTTTCTCAGAGGTGCGCGAATACCAGTACGGAGACGACGTCCGCGACATTGACTGGAACGTTACGGCACGCTTCCACCGACCTTTCGTGAAAGTGTTCGAAGAAGAAAGGGAACTCACCGTGATGCTCCTCATCGACGTTAGCGGCTCGTTGGACTTCGGGACAATACAGCGTACAAAACGGGACATGGCAACCGAGATAGCCGCAACCCTCGCTTTCTCTGCCATACAGAACAACGACAAGATAGGCGTAATATTCTTCTCCGACCGCATAGAGAAGTACATCGCACCCAAAAAGGGACGGAAACACATTCTATATATCATACGCGAGATGCTCAACTTCGAGCCCGAAAGCAAGAGAACCGACATAAATGCCGCCTTGGAATTCCTCACACGTGTGGTAAAACGCACCTGCACGGCATTCGTTTTGAGCGACTTCTATGTGCGGTCCGACTTCGAGCACGTGCTCCAGATAGCCAATCGGAAGCACGACATCATAGCCGTCCAGGTGTACGACAGGCGCGCCAAAGAGCTGCCCGACGTTGGACTGATGAAGGTTTGCGATGCCGAGACTGGGCACGAAATGCTGGTAGACACCGGCAGTGCGAAGCTACGGAATGCCTATAAAGCCAATTGGAACAAGCGACAAGTCCAGTTGCAGACCATATTTACAAAGAGCAACGTAGACAACATATCTGTTGCAACAAACGACGACTACGTTAAAAAACTAATGGCACTGTTTGCCCAACGAAGCTGATGAAGAAGTTTTTAGCAACCATAACCCTCGCCCTCGTGGCAATGACCGCCGCCACACAAGTGCGCGTCAATGCCTCCCTGGATTCAACAAAGATACTCATAGGCGAGCAAACGCACTGGAACATAACCGTAAATGCCCCCAAGGGCGCACGTGTGGCATATCCACACTTTGCCGATACCACCAACGTGCCACGCGGAATAGAGGTTTTGGAGCAGCACATAGACACCGTCCGCAATGGCGATGCGTACACCTTGACCTTTAAACGCACCCTTACCGCATGGGACGCACGCCGCTACGAGCTGCCAACGGTTACGATACAGGTAGACGGAAAGAACTATACAGCCGGCAAACTCGGTCTTGACGTTACCGAAACAAAGGTAGATACGGCTGCAACGGCACCCGCCCGACCCGCCGACGGAGTGCAGAAACCACCTTTCTTGCTGCGCGAATGGCTGCCATACATTGGTCTTTGCGTGCTGGCACTGCTTCTGTCAGGTATCGCGTATGCCATGAACGTACGACTGAAGAGCAGGAAGCCACTTGTAAAACCTAAACAAAAGGGACGCAGGCTGCTGCCGCACGAGAAGGCAATGCAAGCCATAGAGCAAGTCAAGGCGCAATACAACAACGGCGAAAGCTCCGACCAGAAAGCCTATTACACGGCACTTACCGACGTGTTGCGACAGTATCTGGAAGACCGCTTCGGCATGAAGGCAAAGGAAATGACGTCTGCCGACATCGTGGAAACACTCCGGCGAGAAAGCAACAACGAAACAAATGCCGAACTGGAACAGGTGTTTGCCACTGCCGACTTGGTGAAATTTGCCAAGTATTCTACACAAAACAACGAGAAAGACTACTACCTCGGAAACGTGGTAGACTACATAGAAGAAACCAAAAGCGGCTATCAGCCATCACAAGCACCACCGCCTTCCGACACCGAGGAGGCAGAACGGCGCAACCAGCGCATGCACGACATATTGCGCTGGTGTAAGTATGGTGCCATCATGGCTGCCATGACGTGTGCCGCCATCGCCGCATGGGGCATCACAGAATTGTTGGATTAAAGGAAAGGCAAGGCGAATGGAATTTGCAAACAAAGAATACTTATTGCTGCTTTTGCTCCTTATACCTTATATAATATGGTATTTCCTGTACAAGAAAGGAAGCGAACCCACAATGAGAATGAGCAATACGTTCACGTTTCAGCATACGCCGAGGAGCTGGAAGGTGCGTCTGGCACATCTGCCCATGCTCCTGCGCTGTGTGGTCTACGCACTGATAGTTCTGGTTTTGGCTCGTCCGCAGACCAATAACCCCGTTGGCAACGAACAGGTGGAGGGCATTAACATCATGTTGGCACTCGATGTATCGGCAAGCATGCTCTCCGACGATGTGGAACCCAACCGCATCGAAGCCGCAAAATCGGTTGCGAGAGAGTTCATTTCATCACGTCCGAACGACAACATCGGGCTGACCATCTTTGCCGGGGAAGCCTTTACGCAGTGCCCAATGACCACCGACCACGCCTCGTTGCTCAACCTTCTCTCTGCAGTAAGGGGCGATTTGTCTACAACGGGGCTTATACAAGATGGTACGGCAATAGGTATGGGACTGGCAAATGCCGTCGGACGGCTCAAGAACGTACAGGGAAAGAGCAAGGTAGTGATACTTCTGACAGACGGAAGCAACAACGTTGGCGACATTTCGCCACTGACTGCAGCTGCAATAGCCAAGAAATTCGGCGTCCGTGTGTACACCATCGGGCTTGGAACCGACGGCAAAGATGCGCAGGGACGGCTCGTTGGCGACATAGATTACAAGACTTTGCAGAACATTGCAATGCAAACCGATGGCGAATTTTACCGTGCACAGAGCCGAAGCGAACTGTCGCAGATATACAAAGACATCGACAAATTGGAGAAAACAAAGCTCGATGCCAAATCGTACGGCAAGCGATACGAAGCCTACATGCCCTTTGCCATGCTGGCATTGCTGGTGTTCTTCGTAGAGATAGTGTTGCGAGTAACAGTGTTTAAACGTATTCCTTGACGGACGCAACGACGCTCGGAGAGGACAAGAATAATAGAAAGAATGTTCAGATTTGCTAATCCTACATACTTATGGCTGCTCTTGCTGGTCCCATTGTTGGCAGTTGTCTACCATGTCTGGGCTTTCAAGCGCAGCAAGCGCATGGCTCGCTTCGGCGACAAAGAACTGCTTCGGCAACTCGTTCCGGGCTATTCCAGGTATCGACCGTTGCTGAAGTTCTACCTCATGGAGGCTGCCCTTGCGCTCATCGTGGTGATTGTGGCACGTCCGCAGATGGGAACGAAACTCTCGAAAGACAGGCGCGAAGGCATAGAAGCCATGATAGCGATGGACATAAGCAACTCCATGCTGGCAGAAGATGCGGCTCCTTCAAGGCTGGAGCGAAGCAAACGATTGGTAGAAGACTTGCTGAACCGTTTCACAAACGACAAAATCGGACTCGTGGTATTTGCCGGCGATGCCTTCGTACAGCTGCCAATAACGGCTGATTACGTGTCGGCAAAGATGTTTTTAGACAACATCAGCCCTTCGCTGATAGGCACACAAGGCACCGATATAGGCAAAGCCATCGACCTCTCTATGCATAGCCTCACGCAAAACAGCAAGTTCGGCAAAGCCATCATCATCATAACCGATGGCGAAAACCACGAGGGTGGGGCAGAAGAGATGGCACGCAAGGCACAACAAGCAGGCATACGCGTGTTCGTTCTCGGCATTGGTTCAACACAAGGAGCACCCATTCCGATGGACAATGGCAGCTATCTGCAAGACAAGGACGGGCAAACCGTAATGACAAAGCTCAACGAAGACATGTGTAAAAAGCTTGCCGAAGCTGGAAAAGGCATGTATATACACGTCGATAACACCACCGGCGCAGAGCAAATGCTCGACAACGAGATTGCAAAAATGCAGCACGGAGAGATAGAAAGTATGACATATAGCGACTATGCAGAACAGTTCCCAGCCATCGCAGCCATTGTCTTGCTGCTTCTTATAGCCGAAGTGCTGATGAGGGAACGCCAGAACCCGCTGCTCAATCGCATGAATTTGTTTACCAAGAAATAAATGATTAGAAGACTATACATATTGCTTTGTCTTGCCTTTGCCCTACTTTCGGCAACGGCACAGACCGACAGGCAGTACATTCGGAAGGGTAATGCAGCCTTTGCCGATAGGAAATACGGTGTGGCAGAGGTGAATTTCCGCAAGGCTTTGGCTGCCAATGCGCACAACGCAATAGCTGCTTACAACTTAGGTTGCGCCATGCAGGCACAGCACAAAGACTCTTTGGCTCTGCAAAACTACACGTTGGCAACAAAGAACGAGACCGACAAGGCTCGCCGTGCCAGTGCTTTCCACAACATGGGAACGGTATATCAGGCAAAGAAAGACTACCAAAAAGCCATCGAAGCCTACAAGAATGCACTGCGAAACAATCCCCATCACGCCAACGCACGCTACAATCTTACACAGTGCATGCGTCTTTTAAAGAAGCAACAGCAGCAGCAAAAGAACAATAAACAGCAGCAGAAGAACAACAAGAACGATAACAACAAGAACAAAAATAAAGACAACAACAAGCAGGACAAGCCTCAGAACAAACCCAAACAGGACCAGGGAATGAGCAAAGACAACGCCGAGCAGATGCTGAATGCGGCAATGCAGGAAGAAAAAGCAACGCAAGAGCGGCTCAAGAAGTATATGCAACAACCTCAAAGTAGGCATTTGGACAAGAATTGGTAACGCTTTATGAAACGATATATTAACATACTGCTGCTCGTTTTGCTGCCGTTTACAGCGGTGGCACAGCACGTTCGCGTGTTGGCACCGCGCCAAGTGGAGGTTGGAGAGCAGTTCCAGATAGAGTATATTATCTACACCGACAACGTGGAAGGGCTGAAATTGGGCAAGATGCCCTCTGGTGTTGAATTGCTGGCAGGACCCTATTACACATCGCAACGTAACCTCCAGATGATGAATGGGCACATGAGCAGCTCGTCGTCAGAGTCGTACACCTATGTCTTCATGGCTACAAAGCGAGGCAATTTCAACATTCCACCCGCCCGGATTGTAGTGAATGGGCAGCGCTTGGCGTCCACACCGGTAAAGATAACAGCCTCTGGAAATGCCAATGTAAGCCGTTCGGCACAGTCGAACGGTGCTGCAAGGGCGGACATAAGCATTACACGGCCCGAAAGCAGAGTGCCTATGGGCAAAGACTTGTTTGTTAAAGTAACGGCAAACAAGCGTACGGTGCACGAACAGGAACCCGTTCTGCTTACCTATAAGGTATATACCAACGTGAATTTGGTGCGCATGGCAGGCAAGATGCCCGACATAAAAGGCTCCCACGTGCAGGAAATTCCGTTGCCGCAACAGAAAACTTTCCGTACCGAAAGGCTGAACGGGCGCACCTATCACACCACGACGTGGAGCCAGTATGTGGTATATCCGCAGGTAACGGGCAAGCTACGGATACCCGCCGTAACCTTTACGGGCGTGATAAGACGCAACATCGACGACTTCGACCCGTTCGCTTTCATGGACGATGGAGGCGACATTACAAGACAAATCCGGACAGACGGCATCACCATCGACGTGAAGCCACTGCCCCAAAAGCCTGCAAACTTCTCCGGAGCGGTGGGCAAGCTCAGCATGACAGCACAGTTGAGCAAGAACAATGTAAGGGAAGGCAATCCCATAAACCTGCGTGTCGTGATAGCCGGAGTGGGTAACCTGAAGCTCATGCGGCAGCCTGTTGTGAAGTTTCCCGGTGGGTTCGACGTGTACGACCCGAAGCTGACGGACAAGACGCACCTTACTTCTAACGGCGTGGAGGGCAGTATTGTCTACGACTTCCTGGCTGTTCCGCGCAAGCAAGGCAAATATACCGTGCCGCCGGTCAGCTTTGTTTACTTCGACACCACCACCAATTCGTATCGGACTCTAACCACACAAGCCTTCCAAGTCAATGTGGCAAAGGGCGACGGAACTACTCAGGACGTTGAGGCTTTCACCGGAAACGGCAAGCAAGACATACGCGGACTGAAGACAAGGGAGACCGACATGCTGGCTGAAACCAACTTCTTCAACTCGTGGACCTATTGGCTTGCAGTGTTGTTGTTGGTGGGTGGCTTTGTCTGCGCGCTTACAATGCTGCGCAAGCGAGCCAACATTAAAGGCGACATAGCCCGGCTGAAGGGCAAGAATGCCGAGCATGTAGCCCTGAACCGGCTGCACAAAGCCAACGTTTTCTTGGAAATGCACAAGGCAGAAGACTTCTACGACGAGAACCTGAGGGCACTCTGGGGCTATGTCAGCGACAAACTGAACGTGCCGGTAGAGCAGCTTTCGCGCGACAATGTGAAGGAAAAGTTTGCCGAACTGGGCATAGACGGAAGCGTGATAGACAAGTTTGTTGCTGCGTTGGACGAGTGCGAGTTCCAGCGTTACGCCCCCGGCGACGAACGAGGCAACATGTCTCTCACCTACGATGCGGCTGTAAAAGCCATTACCGACATAGAAGAAGCAATGAGAAACCAGCGCAACAAAGCCGGCAAAAAGGGCAACGGCAGAGCCTTTTTGCTGTTATTCACCATCGTCCTGGGGCTTTCGGCTCTTTCGCTGCGTGCCTCTGCCGTAACCTTGGACGAGGCAGCAAGGGCTTATAACAAGGCTAACTACTCCGAAGCCATACGCATTTACAAACTGTTGATAAAGCAAAAGCCATCGGGCATACTCTATTACAACCTTGGAAATGCCTATTATCGCAAGAACGATGTTACGCAGGCCATCATCGCTTACGAGCGTGCGTTGAAGTTAGTACCCAGCGACGAGGACGCAAGATACAACCTGCAGCTTGCCCAGGCAAGGACCATCGACAGGCTGTCGCCCGAGTCCGACATCTTCTTCATGCACTGGCTGCACGCCGTAGTCTACTCCTTGAGCATCGATGCCTGGGCTGTTGTAAGTTTAGTGGTGCTCCTGCTCTGTCTGTCGTTCCTGCTCTTATACTTCCTGGCACTCGATGTAACGAAGCGGAAAATAGGTTTCTTCTCTGCCTTGGGACTGCTTTTGCTCTTTGTTCTCTGCGTTACCTTTGCCAAAATGCAGCAGAACGAGAAGCGGAATGCCAACCAGGCAGTAATCGTTGCCTCCATTGCTACCGTGAAGAAAACCCCCGATGTGAAAGGCGACAGTGCGGTTACGCTACACGAAGGTACGAAAGTGGAGATAATAGACAGTAGCATTGACGGGTGGAAGGGCATACGGCTGCCCGATGAGACCATGGGCTGGATACCCGCAAGCCAGTTGGAAGAAATATAGAAAACTACGCTGCAATGAACCTTTCATCGCTCCTTGAATACGACAAGACCTTGCTGTTGTTTTTCAACAACCCCAATAATATGTTCTTAGACCACGTTGTGCTGGTGTTTACATCGGGCTACACGTGGATACCCCTCTACCTTTCGTTGCTCTATTTAGTAGTGAAAAACAACGAAAGGTGGGGTCGCATACTCCTCATAATGGGCACCATGGCTTTGTGCATGCTTGTTTCGAATGTGGGCAACGGCAGTTTCGTAAAGCCATACGTAGCCCGGCTGCGCCCATCGTCCGACCCTTTGCTCGCCCACAGCATCAGTTTGGTGCGCGGATACACCCCTGAAGGTTTCAGTTTCTTCTCTGCCCACGCCTGCAACGCCTTTTCGGTAGCCGTGTTCTTTATGTTCCTGGTGCGCAGCAGGTTGCTTTCCGTCACGCTTTTCCTATGGGCTTGCCTTGTGGCATGGACACGATTGTACCTCGGCGTGCACTTTCCGTCCGACGTTCTCGTGGGTATGGTGGCTGGAACACTCAATGCAGCCTTGTGCTACTTTGTATATCAACAGATACAACACCGTGTAGCACCCATCTCTCCCTACGTAACCAGCCAGTTCACCAAGACCGGCTACGAGGTGAAAGATGTAGATGTGGTGCTCACCGTTATAATGCTCACCTGCATTTATTGCATGATTAGAGGCGTGATAGAAGCCGGATTATAAAATAAAAACCAATGATAGACGAAACAAAACATATAAGAATATCGGACTACGACTACCCTTTGCCCGACGAACGCATTGCCAAGTTTCCGCTTTCCGAGCGCGACCACAGCAAACTGTTGCTCTACAAGCACGGCGAAGTGGGCGAAGACGTGTTCTGCAACCTGCCCAAATATCTGCCCAAGGGTGCACTCATGGTGTTCAACAACACAAGGGTGATACAGGCACGCATGCACTTCCGCAAGGAAACGGGGGCACTGATAGAAATCTTCTTGATGGAACCTGCACAGCCCACCGACTACGAACTGATGTTCCAGACCAACCAACGGTGCTCGTGGCTCTGCATGATTGGCAACCTGAAGAAGTGGAAGGAGGGCACACTGCGACGCTCGTTCCAAATCAACGGGCACGATTTGATGCTCACTGCCACCGTAGACCGCACAAAGACAGACACTGCCGTGGCTGGCGGAACCAACCACTGGGTAGACTTTGCATGGGACAACCACCGGGTGTCGTTTGCCGAAATACTCGAAGCCGTGGGCGAATTGCCCATACCGCCCTACCTGAACCGCAACACCGAAGAGAGCGACAAGCAAACCTACCAGACCGTTTATTCTAAAATAAAAGGGTCGGTGGCTGCACCAACGGCAGGGCTGCACTTCACACAAAACGTGCTCCACGCCATCGACAAGGCAGGAATAACGCGCGACGAACTTACGCTGCACGTGGGCGCAGGCACATTTAAACCCGTGAAGAGCACCGAGATAGAAGGACACAACATGCACTCCGAATATGTGGTGGTGCACCGCCACACGCTCGAAAACCTGCTTTCGCATGGCTGCAGTGCCATTGCCGTGGGCACGACAAGCGTACGCACGCTCGAAAGTCTGTACTATATGGGCGTGAAGTTGGAACGCAACCCACAAGCCACCGAAGACGAATTGCACGTAAACCAATGGGAACCCTACGAGCAAGAACACAACTCCGACGGACTGATTTTGGTGAACGGAACAGCCGTCAGCGTGGAACGTGCGCTGCAAAACCTGCTGAATTACTTAGACGGCAACGGCTTGCAGGCACTCCATACAAGCACGCAAATCATCATAGCCCCCGGCTTTACGTACAAGATAGTGCGAATGCTCGTAACCAACTTCCACCAACCGCAATCCACGTTGCTGCTCTTGGTAAGTGCGTTCATTGGCGGCAACTGGCGCAAGGTGTACGATTACGCCCTTGCACACGACTTCCGCTTCCTGAGTTATGGCGACAGCAGTCTGCTCATTCCGTAGCTTCGGCGAGCAGGGAAAACTGTCGCGGTGCTGGTAAAAATACATTACACAGAACTAAGAATATAATTATCTGTTGGTCAGAGGCTTACAAACACTCTGCAAAAGTGTTGCTTTTGGCTCGCAAAACAAGGTTTTTTGCAAGGTAAAAGGGTGGTTCTTGCACCGCGAAAAGGTGGTTTTTGTACGGCAAAATAGAAGCGATGGCTTTTTGTAAACATTTATTACAGTAATCAGAACAAAACAAAAAAGAAAATGAAGATAGGCGATAAGGTTAGATTTTTAAGCGAGGTAGGCGGAGGAAAAATATCTGGTTTCCAAGGTAAAAACATAGTATTGGTAGAAGACGAAGACGGTTTTGAAATTCCGACACCCATCAACGACGTTGTGGTAGTGGACAACGACGATAGGGCGGAAGCCAAGATAAAGAGTCTGGAACAAGCAAAGGAGGAACGGGAAGAAGGAAAGTCGAAGTCGATAAAAGCCCGGCTGAGCGGAAACACTGCCACAACCACCAGCGAAACAGAGGCAGGCGAAGAGGAAATAGACTACGACCCAGCCGACAATTTCGTGCCACAGCCACGCGAACGCGAGGACGGCAACACGCTGACAGCCTATTTGGCGTTTGTGCCAACCAAGCCCCGGGAACTGAACAACACCGACTTCGAGTCGTATTTGGTGAACGACAGCAACTACTATATACATTATTTATATATGGTAGGCACCCCAAACGAATGGCAATGCAAGGCAGTGGGCGAAATAGAACCCAACACCAAACTCTTCATAGAGCGGTTCTCGTATGACGATTTAAACAACATTGCCGAAGCGTGCGTACAAGTTTTTGCCTACAAACCTGCTAAGACGTTCGAGCGCAAGCCCGCACTCGATGCGCACATACGCATAGATGCCACCAAGTTTTACAAGCTGAACACCTTCCGCGAGAACGATTTCTTCGATGCACCGGCACTGCTTTACGCCGTAACCGAAAAAGAAAAGGCGAAAGAAACAAAGCTGAACGAGAAGATAGAACTGCCGAAGAAGTTGCAAGGCAGCAACACTCAGCCAGCCCAACCCACGCTGCAGCCAGCCCGAAAACCTTTGGTGCGGAGATACGAAAATAGTCAGAGCAAAGCAAAATATGCCAAACAAATTCTTAAAAACGATAAAATTGTTGTAGATTTGCACGCCGAAGAGGTGTTGGAGACCACAGCAGGGCTGACCGCAGGCGATATTCTGGAATATCAACTGGGCATTTTCCGCGCCACATTGGAACAGTATAAGAACAAGAACCAACAGAAAATAGTCTTCATTCACGGTAAAGGCGAAGGCGTGTTGCGCCGTGCCATCCTACGCGAACTGAACTATCGGTACAAGAAATACCACTTCCAGGACGCATCGTTCCGCGAATATGGCTACGGTGCAACGCAAGTAACAATAATAACCTAACATACTTTAAAACGAATGAAATACGGATTTATCAAAGTGGCTACGGCAATTCCGGAGGTAAGGATAGCCGACACTAAGTTCAATCTTGACGCTATTGAAAAGCAAATAATAGCTGCAGAAGGGCAGGGGGTTGAGATAATCGTCTTCCCGGAGTTCTGCATTACAGGCTATACATGCCAGGACTTGTTCCGACAACAACTGTTGCTCGACGACTCGGAGCACGCTATGATGATGCTGCTCGACTTTACCCGTCAGCTCGACATCATTGCCATTGTCGGCATTCCGGTGTGTGTGGGTCCGCTGTTGCTCAACTGTGCGGCAGTGGTACAGCACGGAAAGATAATCGGGATAGTACCAAAGACCTACCTTCCGAACTATGCAGAGTTCTACGAAAAGCGGTGGTTTGCATCAGCGCGCGACCTTTGTCCGACACAGATACACTACGCCGGGCAGACCGTGTTGGTTACACCGGCACGCCAGATATTCCGTACTGCCGACGGAGTTAAGTTCGGAATAGAGATATGCGAGGACATCTGGGCACCCATTCCGCCCAGCAACGCACTCACATTGGCAGGTGTGGAGATTATGTTCAACCTCTCGGCAAGCACCGAACAAATCGGCAAGCACCACTATCTCGAGTCTTTGCTGGCACAGCAGAGTGCCCGCACCATCTCGGCATACGTGTACAGCAGCTGCGGTTTCGGCGAAAGTTCGCAGGACGTAGTGTTCGGTGGCAATGCGTTCATATACGAAAACGGCAGTCAGATAGCCAAAGCCGAACGCTTTTCGCTCGACCCGCAGCTCGTAACAAGCGAGATAGACATAGAGAAACTGCGTACGGAAAGACGGTCGAACACCACTTTCGTAAACGCACAGAAGGACATGTATGTAGACCCAATAGGCGGTGTGCTGCCCGAAAAGACATACATTAACTGCCTGCCAAGGCAGAATGCGGAACGCGAATTTACCCTGACGCGCAAAATAAACCCACAACCTTTCATACAAAGCAGCCACATGGAAGCTGCTTGCGAGGAGGTTTTCAACATTCAGGTCATGGGTTTGGCAAAGCGTCTGGTACACACCCATTGCAAGAAAGTGGTGATTGGAGTGAGCGGAGGGCTCGATTCCACACTCGCATTGCTTGTATGTGTGCGTGCGTTCGACAAGCTGAAACTCGACCGGAATGGCATTCTGGCAGTTACGATGCCAGGGTTCGGCACATCGAAACGAACCTACACGAATGCCGTTGCACTGATGAAGGAGCTGGGAGTAGACACGAAAGAGATTAGCATAGTGCCGTCGGTGGTTCAGCATCTCAAGGATATTGGACACGATACAGTTACCCACGACTCTACATTTGAGAACGCACAGGCACGCGAACGCACCCAAATTCTGATGGATTTGGCAAACGAATACAACGGAATGGTGCTGGGAACGGGCGATTTAAGCGAACTGGCGCTGGGCTGGTGCACCTATAATGGCGACCACATGAGCATGTATGCCGTCAATGCAAGCGTTCCGAAAACGTTGGTAAGGCACCTTGTTACATACGTATCTGGCATGACCAAGAACGAAAAAGTGGCAGAAGCATTGCGCGATATAGTGGACACACCCATATCACCGGAGCTTACTCCGGCAGACGAAGAAGGGAAAATACAACAGAAAACGGAAGATTTTGTCGGACCATACGAACTTAACGACTTCTTCCTGTACTACTTCTTGCGACACGGTTTCCAGCCTTCAAAGATATATTTCCTTGCCAATCAGGCGTTTGCAGGCAAGTATGAGGCAGAAGAAATAAAGAAATGGCTGTACAATTTCGTCGGTCGTTTTTTCCGAAACCAGTTCAAGCGCTCTTGTTTGCCCGATGGTCCGAAGGTGGGAACGGTGAGTTTGTCGCCCCGTGGCGATTGGCGCATGCCGTCAGATGCCGACTGCACCAACTGGCTGGCAGAGATAGAACAGCTCTGAAACGCAGGTTTCGGGTAACAAAAAAGAATGAGAAGACTATTTTTAATACTTATATTATTCTGTATTGCCATATTGGGGAAAGCTCAATATGGCAATTATCTACAACTGACAGCCGTAGAACTGTTGCAATATCAGCAACAAAAGCTACGCAAAATGCCCACCGTTGCGCCCTTTAAACGCTACGGACTGAGGCGGATACGGGTTTCGAAGTATCTTGACGACAGCGATCCGAGGCATATCTGGGGCTGGCATCTGCAACCCAACGAGCAGTACGAAGTGTCTGAACCGCTCTATAAGCTATTCCGGAAGACCGACGAATCGTCGCTCGCCGTCATCGATACGCAAGGTGCGGGCATCGAAGTGGTGTTCTGGGACAAGAACTATTATCGGCGGTTTGCACAGCAATTGCGCAACATCGGCTTTGTCGTCAGCAACAGCAACACCGCTACGAACGTGCTGCAATTCCGCAAATCAGACACCACGGTGCATGTAGATGTAACCATTTGGCCCGATGTTTACATCTTAAAGGTAGAGTAAAGGCTTATGTTTTTGGTGTTTTTCCTATGTGTTCCAAGGCTTCCATTTCTCCTATGAACCTTAAAATTCATAGGAGAAATATAGTTTCTATCACCCTTTCTATTAAAAAGCGATGTTTATTCCAGCATTTATTGTGGTGTAATTCTTGCGCACCGGCACAATAGGAGCAGTATCGTAAATAAGGCGATAGGCACAATTCAAACCAATTTTCGGTGTAATATGGTAAGCTAAATCTATCGCTGCGCCGAATCGGGGTGTCTTAAAATAGCTGTCGGGACGAGCCTGATAGATGCCCGTTGTAATGATGTCCCAATGTGTTCCGAGCTTACATTTTATGCTGAACGACAGGTGGTGCTTTATGTATCGGCTGTAAGCGTGTGTCACTGTGCCTGCCGGTGGGTCGGGATACTCCCATTTTTCGAACTCGTAGAACAGGGCAGTGTTGGCAAACAGCAGCCAGTTTTTCGATTCAATAAACTTGTAACGTGCCTGTAAACCAGCGGAAAGCTTAAACGTCATGCCCCTGCTGCCTGCCCATTGCGACTCCATATAGGGATAGACTTCGAACCTATGCTGAAGCAAATAGCGGTATTCGGCATGCACATAGCCACCGCTCACCGTTATCTTTTTGCCGTAAGAAGAAAACTCAAACTTGTTTATAAGGTTGATGATACGCTTCCGCTCAATCAGCAAATTAAGGTTGGCAGTATTCTTGAACGTGAGTACGTTCTCCTTTTCTGTCTTGAAATCAAGCTCGGGTTGCAGCGAACCTTGTATTGTTTTCGTACTGTCAATATCCAAGGTAAGGTTCTCTGAGAAAAGCATTTGCCCGCGTGCATGCAGCGAAACGACTGCACAAAGCAACAAGAAGGCGCATCGTTTTGCGCCAATCCCCCTTTTGTGAACATGAAAAATAGACTGTGGCAAGAAACGAAGAGACCCCTTGTCCTCTTTCGTGTTGCAGGCATCGAGACTCATTTTTTTTCCCTGAACCATTCTTTAATATTCTTTTTTATTTGTTTTAGCAATTTTGCTGCAAAGATAAGTATATTTTCTTGAATAAAAGTAAAACCGTTCTTGATATTTAAGACGGAAGTCTTGTCTGTCCAAGAAATAATATCTACCTTTGCAGCGAAAGTTAAATTAATAAAATTATGAAAAGATTTCTTTTAATAGGGATAATGGTTTTGTCGGCTGCCTGTGGCTTTGCACAAAGCGCAACGAAAGTGAACAACCTGAAGGAACAGCAGAAAGTGCTGGACCTGACCTCCAAGCTGAACAAGCTTCAGTTGGACTATGAGATGGCAAAAGCCGACTATAATGATGCCAGCGAGAAGGCTGCCAGTGTCAATGCAGAGGCAAATACGGTTACGACCGACTTTAATACGTCTGACGCAACAAGCACTGTAAAGGATGCAAAAGACACCATTGAGAAGCTCAAAGCAGCGAAAGACGCCAACAAGAAGTTGGCAAAGGCACAGAAGAAGCTGAGCAAAATGGAGAAGAAAATTGCCAAATTGCAGTCGCGCATAGACGAATTGAACAAGAAAATTCAGTTCGTAGAACAATAGAACTCGCAACGAATGCTGTGTTACAAGTACACTTAAGTTAGAACACAGTTATTATTGTAATTTGTCCCCGATACGCTTTTCCTTGACGAAGCAGTATCGGGGATAATCTTTTCTGCCTATGTAGGGGCGCAATTTATTATGTTCCTAACACCACGAAATTAATTTATTGGATAGAGGAACGCAATAAATTGCGCCCCCTGCGACGTGGGTGCGGTTTCTACATAAAATCGCTCTGATTTTGTTAAGAAAGTTTCGTTAAAAACTAACATCTGCGCTTCGGCATTGCAAAAGCGGCTGTTTTGCACTGCAAAAGAGCCGCTTTTACCACACAAAACCCATTGTTTTGCAATGCCATACAACTGTTGTCGCAATGTGCTGACAGAGAGCCTTTTACGCAATGGCTGCGTTTGCGAAAAATGTTTACGGCTCTGTTGCCTTCCTTGCGTTCGTAAGATGGAGTGTTTTCTTAGGTTCTGTCTCTCCTGACATATCCGTGTTCGGCAGGCTTCAATCAGTGCGAAGACGGCAGAAACATCCCATTTCATGAATCGCGTTGAACCTGAAATGAGCAATTAAGGTGGTGTTTAAGCTGATTTACACCTTATATATATAAGGTGATAGAGTACTCTCGTCTTTCAGATGCTATGCCTTTGTATATAGAATTTCGATGTCGCCGTCTACGAATCCGGTGGCTACGGCGGTGCAGCCCTTCAGTTTGTCGGCATGTTTTCCCTCTGAAAGGTATCTCTTCAGGCAGCCGGAAACGGTGGAAAGCATTTCCTCCCAGTCGCCTTTGCTTTTCAATACAAGCGGATTTTCGCGGGTCTCGAAGTCTGTAAGCTCGTCGCAAGCCCAGTCTTCGTCCTCTTCGTCGAAGCTCTCTGTGCCGACAACCTCCATTGAATAGAGGGCATCGCCGTCTTCGTACAGGTTGAACATCACGGCAACTACATCGTCCGGAAAGTCCTGTTGCAGGACTTTATCTATCCATTTTTCTATTTTCTGATACATTGTTTATTTGTTTTATTCATGTCTCCGTGTGCTTCCTGCATATATTTATAGAAGTTCCGGTAGACGTTTTCAATCGATTTCTGCGTGTATTGGTCGTACCATGGCATTTGTGCCCATTCGGTTGTGGACAGGGAAGTAGGTATTTCCTCATACTCATATTGTGAATAGGGGTCGGTCAATTTCTGACTTTTCATGTCAATCAGCTCGCCTCGCTGGAACTTGTCAATCAGTTCCTCCATGTAATCAAGGTACTGCCCGACGGCATTCACGAGCTTTGACAGTTGTTCTTTGCTGACGTCTTTAAGGTCGAACACATTGGAAACCTCGTTCTCCTGGTTATTGATGTCATACACAAAGAACCAACCTTCCTCGCCATCTGGGTGCTGATAGCAGATGCGCATGTGTATTGTTACGTCTATATTCTCGTCTATGGCATTCCATGAAAAGGTCTGATAGTCGAGTTCTATTCGGAAAATGCCAATTTTCTTGTACATGTCGTGCTTGGATTTGCGGTATTTGTAGCCGCGGTCGGCAAAGGTTTCGCCCACCAGCGCATAAAAATCCTGATAGATTTCCCGCACGCTGTGCCCTTCTTGGTGCAGAATGGGGCGGTCGGTCAAAGTTTTTTCTTCCATGAAAGGTCGTCTTATGTCTTTACGTTTTCTGCGGCAAAAATAGCTAATTCCGCCGATAAATACAAAGATATGTCTATATTTTTTATGTTGTGCATAGCTGTTTATAGGGGCACGACATGGTATTCAGGAAACCTTTGTTGCTTTTGTTAATGATAGCTGTGTCTGCACAGACTTTGTAAAGATAATTCCGTTGAAAAGCGATGGCTTCGTTTCGTCATTGCGAAAACGGCTGTCTTGCAATGCAAAAGAGCCGCTTTTGCCACACAAAACCCATTGTTTTGCAGTGCGAGACAACCGTTGATGCAATGTGCTGACAGCGAGCCTGTTGCCCAACAGCTGCGTTTATGAATAATATTTACACTCCTGCCGTCTCCTTTTTGTTGCAAAATGGAGCGTTTCCATTGGGTTTCCTCCGTCTTCTTTGTAAGCTGTGGCAAATCCGCCACACCAGCAAGACGAGGTTGTGTACACGTCCTTGTTTTGTGTATAAATATTGCTATTATATAAATTTTCTCGAAAAGTGTTTGTTTTATCAAATATTTTGTTTATCTTTGTGGCGTATCAGAATTTCTTTATTTGGGTTGTATGCAGTGCAAAAGTAAACGAAACGCTGGTATATGTGAGCATAGAGCAATCCTAAACACTCTAATTGCTTGCTTTTTTAGAGAGTTATATAATTGCTGAATTAAAGAACTAAAAACGTAATTATTATGAAAAAAGCATCTTTATTAATCTTGTTGCTGTCCTTTTTCTGTAGTATGCAGGCAGCCGATGTGAAGATTTTAGGTGACAACACCTATTCTTTAGCCATCTCTCCGAATGGCAAATACCTTGTCGGATATAATCCGACTAAAACTCGATCGGGGATTGGAACAGAGAGTTTCGTGTATAATGTAGGCAGCGGAAGCCTGCAATGGATAACAAAGGACATTACGGACGATTGGGAAAAATGCGGTATATTTAGAGATGTGAACGACAATGGAATGCTGTGTGGGTCGGTAAAGGACATTAACCACTATGTGGACTTCTACGGAACGAATGCTCCTACCAACATTGCAGCCGTGTTTGAGAACGGAAAAATAGCGAAACTGCCTTACGGAACGCTGGACATGAAGAAAATTAAACAGCACGAGGACGGCACTTTTGCAGTAGGACTGTCGGGCGATGGCAATATTGTCGTGGGATATTGCAAGTGTTCCAACTTTGCATACGCCTATCCGCTGAAATGGACTCGTGATGCAAGTGGCGAGTGGAAGACGGAAATACTGCCCTTGCCCGATGGTTATGAGTATGGGCTTGCAGTCAATGTGTCGTCTGATGGACGCACTATTGCGGGGCTGGCAATTGCTGGCGGAAGATCAATAGCCTGCTATTGGATTGACGGAAAGTGCAAGACGGTGAGCTGCAAAGACGAAGATGCCAAACTGGCAAAGCTGGAACAGATGCGCATGATAGACATGAGTCCCAATGGCAAATACTTCATTTTCTCGCTTTCCAGTATGTCAGATTACCGTCTTTTCGAAGTTGAGAAAGGCACATACCGCACTTTGCCAACCTTTGAGCGTAACGAACAGATGCGCGTACCAACCGTTGCAGACAATGGCGACGTGTTCGGTGCAGTAACTTACGGCTCTATTGCTGCAGGCGGAATGTCGTATCGGGATTTCTGGTACCAGTATTCATCTAACAGAATCTTCGACTTCACCTATTATCTCTATCTGTTCAATCCGCAACTGAAGTTGCCGTTCCCATTGAATTATGAAGCCCAGGTACAGGCATTCCCTGCTGCAGTGTCGGCAGATGGCTGTGTCATAACTGGCAATAAAGACGTTAATATAGCGTTCGGACAGACTCCTAACGCATGGATATTGGACGTGAACAAACGAGAGGCCGAAATTCCTGCAACCCCCGAGAAACCGAAAGGAATTTCAACAAGGCTACAACAAGTACAGCTTTCGTGGAAGAAGGACAAGACAAACTATAAGTCGTTGACGCTGAAAGGGTACAATGTGTATTGCGATGGAGAGAAAGCGGTAAGTCTGAGCGATTTGGAAGACGAGATGAAAGTAACCCTGGAAAATGTTTATGCAGGCTATCGCAAGTTCTCAATCGAAGCTATATATGCCGACAAGCAGGGGAAAGAGATGCTCTCTCCACGTTCGAATGCTAACGAAATAGCCATTCCGGAGAACTATTCGTTCCCACTTTTCGAGAATTTTGAGAAGGGTTCGCTGCGGGCTAACTATTGGACGGTAGAAAAGGAATATGGCGACGAGTCAGACACAGAATGGCTGGTGGCAGCCCAGGTAGGGCATAACGCCTCAATGGGACTGTCGTCTGGCGCATGCACATTCCACCCTTACTCGTCAAGTGTCGTGAGCCGTCCGATTGATGCAGCCAAGGCAAGCAAGGTGAAATGTTCGTTCCTGGTTCTTTGTAACGAGGAATTTGGGCAGGGAGGCAAGGAGACAGACCCGACCAAAGATACGCTTAGCGTTGAATATACCATAGATAACGGAAAGTCATGGCAGGTAGCTAAGGAGTGGACAGTGAAGGAATTGCCACACCAGGAAGGCATCATGTCGTTCGATTTGACGAAGCAAGTTGCCGGGAAAGAATTCCAGATAAGATTCCGCAAGCACGGAAAGGGTGGCATAAGCTATTATTTCTACCTCGACAACATTATGATTGGAAGTACCGCCGACGCCGAAGCTCCTAAGGGATTCACGGGTAAGGTGATGGACAAAAGCGTATTCCTGATGTGGAAGAATAGCAGGAACAGCTATTTGCTCAACTATCTTTTCGAACCGGAAGCACCCGGATACACACTGGGTAATGAAGGGAAAGAACTTATCGGAGCCAACAAATTCACGCAGAACGAGCTTGTTCCATACCACGGGAAGTACCTCACTTCGGTAACAACACACCTTAATTATTACGATGATGTGGACGGAGAGAAAGGTATTCATGCTTCTGTCGTAGTGTTCGAAGATGGAAAACTTATCTACGAACAGGAGATGGAAAACATCAAATTCAACGAAAATACAACCCAGAAACTCAATAAGCCCATCAAGATAGACAGCTCAAAGGAACTGATTGTAGGTATTAAGATTCACGATTATGATGCCGGTCAGATTCCTTTGACCTACGAAAGTTCGCAATATAGCGTAACGGGCAAGAGCGATATTTACTCTGAAGACAACGGCAAGACATGGCAAACCGTGTACGACTTCTACGATGGGGATCCTCAGATGGGCTCTTGCTGCTGGCGAATAACGGGCAACGTAACCGACGGTCCCGACGATGTTATAGGAGAAGAAGACAACAATCTTGTTGGCTACAACATCTTCCGCAATGGTGTCCAGCTGAATAATGTCTGCATTCCTTACGAAACAACGCGTTACATTGACAGACAACCGCTCGACAAGGCAGAATATGTCGTCGTGGCATACTATAATGACGGAAAGGAATCCATGGCGTCAATACCGTTCATAGCAGACCTGACCAGTGGAATAGCTCCGTTGGTAGACAAGTCAGTCTTGTCGGTAGACCGAACTGCAATAAGGTTAAATGCAAAGGGAACATTGCGACTCTACTCTGTTGATGGACACTTTATTGCCAAGGGAACCAAAGGCATTATTCCGTTAGGAGGCATTCCTTCAGGCATTTACATCGTATTGGTAGAATACAATAACCAAAGATTTGCCCAGAAAATTATTATCAACAACTAAACGAAAGTGAGGCAATGAAACGAGAGGGGCTGGGTGCGTGAAACACTCATGCCCCTCTAATAGTCCCCTATATAATATAAGGTGCAAAGTCGTTCTACTTGTTAAGGAACTTAAAAATATTATCTTTTCTAAATATTTCTTAGCGAAAAGTTTGGTTGTTATTATTTTTTGTCCTACCTTTGCACTCGCTTTTACGGCCGGTGCGTTTGTCGTGCCGTCGTTGGGCATCGTTCTTTGATAGGATTTACATGGACAGAGAGTAGTACGAGAAGCGTCTGCCGCTCCTTTCGGGACGGCAGATGGGTAAAAGAAACGACCTTGTCATTTTTTAGGTGCATGAACTTGATGCCAATTGATAATTGGTCCCGGGCAGATTACGGGACGGGGGATTCCGATGGCCTTCTTGCCATTCGTGTTCCCGTTCCATGAGAGATATTTTACAATGGAGAGTTTGATCCTGGCTCAGGATGAACGCTGGCTACAGGCTTAACACATGCAAGTCGTGGGGAAACGGCATTATGTGCTTGCACATTCTGGACGTCGACCGGCGCACGGGTGAGTATCGCGTATCCAACCTGCCCCTTACTTGGGGATACCCCGTCGAAAGACGGCCTAATACCCGATGTGTTTCATTGACGGCATCCGATATGAAACAAAGGTTTTCCGGTAAGGGATGGGGATGCGTCTGATTAGCTAGTTGGCGGGGCAACGGCCCACCAAGGCGACGATCAGTAGGGGTTCTGAGAGGAAGGCCCCCCACATTGGAACTGAGACACGGTCCAAACTCCTACGGGAGGCAGCAGTGAGGAATATTGGTCAATGGACGCAAGTCTGAACCAGCCAAGTAGCGTGCAGGATGACGGCCCTATGGGTTGTAAACTGCTTTTATGTGGGAATAAATTGGCGCACGTGTGCGCCATTGCATGTACCTCATGAATAAGGACCGGCTAATTCCGTGCCAGCAGCCGCGGTAATACGGAAGGTCCGGGCGTTATCCGGATTTATTGGGTTTAAAGGGAGTGTAGGCGGTCTGTTAAGCGTGTTGTGAAATTTAGGTGCTCAACATTTAACTTGCAGCGCGAACTGTCAGACTTGAGTACACGCAGCGCAGGCGGAATTCATGGTGTAGCGGTGAAATGCTTAGATATCATGAGGAACTCCGATCGCGAAGGCAGCCTGCGGGAGTGTTACTGACGCTTAAGCTCGAAGGTGCGGGTATCGAACAGGATTAGATACCCTGGTAGTCCGCACTGTAAACGATGGATGCCCGCCGTTGGCGCCCTGCGCCTGCGGCCAAGCGAAAGCATTAAGCATCCCACCTGGGGAGTACGCCGGCAACGGTGAAACTCAAAGGAATTGACGGGGGCCCGCACAAGCGGAGGAACATGTGGTTTAATTCGATGATACGCGAGGAACCTTACCCGGGCTTGAATTGCAGTCGCAGCCCACAGAGACGTGGGCTTCCCTTCGGGGCGTCTGTGAAGGTGCTGCATGGTTGTCGTCAGCTCGTGCCGTGAGGTGTCGGCTTAAGTGCCATAACGAGCGCAACCCCCTTTCCCAGTTGCCATCGGGTGATGCCGGGCACTCTGGGGACACTGCCACCGCAAGGTGCGAGGAAGGTGGGGATGACGTCAAATCAGCACGGCCCTTACGTCCGGGGCTACACACGTGTTACAATGGCCGGTACAGAGGGACGGTGCAATGCAAGTTGCATCCAATCTTGAAATCCGGTCCCAGTTCGGACTGGGGTCTGCAACCCGACCCCACGAAGCTGGATTCGCTAGTAATCGCGCATCAGCCATGGCGCGGTGAATACGTTCCCGGGCCTTGTACACACCGCCCGTCAAGCCATGAAAGCCGGGGGTGCCTGAAGTTCGTGACCGCGAGGAGCGACCTAGGGCAAGACCGGTGATTGGGGCTAAGTCGTAACAAGGTAGCCGTACCGGAAGGTGCGGCTGGAACACCTCCTTTCTGGATGGGACTTTTACAGGCTGGCATTTTCTGCATGGCGCGTTGCGCCTGCAGCATGAACCGTCAGGAAGTTTCTCTTCTTGTGCTATCGTCTTTGTTCTGCAATATAAAGATAAACAAGGAAGACAAGGTTGGAGGCCTGCGGCTATGGTTCAAGTCCATTGTCTTCACTCATCATGTTGCACCGTCCACGACGTTGCATTTATGGTATCGTTCTTTGACATGTTGACACAGGCAAGACTGTAGATAAATTAGCTTCTTCCCTCTTTTTTGGGAAGCAAGCGCATAGATTTCAAGATACAGCTGAAAGTATGAGCATGGGCATGCCGCATGGCCGTATGGCCATGTGTTCTTTTGCATGCCGCATGAATGGAAAGTAACTAAGGGCGCATGGCGGATGCCTTGGCTCACGGAGGCGATGAAGGACGTGTCAAGCTGCGATAAGCCCCGGGTAGATGCAAGCAATCTCTGATCCGGGGATTTCCGAATGGGACAACCCAGCACTCTGAAGGAGTGCTATCCTGATTTTTGTTCAGGAGGCTAACGCAGGGAACTGAAACATCTTAGTACCTGCAGGAAAAGAAAATAAGTTAATGATTCCCCCAGTAGTGGCGAGCGAACGGGGAACAGCCCAAACCCACGACGTGGCAATGCGCCGTGGGGGTTGTAGGACCACGCCGTCGTACCCCGGGTGTGAGGAGAATGTTCTGGAAAGTTCAACCGTAGCGGGTGACAGTCCCGTATCCGAAGCATGATGGGGCGTAGTGGTATCCTGAGTAGCGCGGAGCACGAGTAATTCTGCGTGAAGCTGCCGGGCCCATCCGGCAAGGCTAAATACTCCCGTGAGACCGATAGTGTACCAGTACCGTGAGGGAAAGGTGAAAAGCACTCCGATTAGGAGAGTGAAACAGTTCCTGAAACCATGCGCCTACAAGCGGTCGGAGCATATTGTTGTATGTGACGGCGTGCCTTTTGCATAATGAACCTACGAGTTACCATGCCCAGCGAGGTTAAGGGGCTCAGCCCCGTATCCGCAGTGAAAGCGAGCCTGAAGAGGGCGTTCAGTTGGGTGGGGTAGACGCGAAACCAAGTGATCTACACTTGACCAGGTTGAAGTTCCGGTAACACGGAATGGAGGACCGCACGGATAAGCGTTGAAAAGCTTCCCGATGAGTTGAGTGTAGGAGTGAAAGGCCAATCAAACTTGGAGATAGCTCGTACTCCCCGAAAGGCATTTAGGTGCCGCGTGCGATGTTCTCCGTGAGAGGTAGAGCGACCGATAGGTCAAGAGGGCTTCACCGCCTGTCGCGACCTGACGAACTCCGAATGCTCACGGACCGTAGTCGTGCAGTAAGGGGGCGGGTGCTAAGGTCCGTCCCCGAGAGGAGAAGAATCCTGACCGTCGTCTAAGGTCCCGAAATTCTGTCTAAGTTAGTCTAACGAAGTCTGGTCCCGGTGACAGCTAGGATGTTGGCTTGGAAGCAGCCATTCATTCAAAGAGTGCGTAACAGCTCACTGGTCGAGGGTCCGGGCGTGGATAATAATCGGGTATGAAGTCAGATACCGAAGGCGCGGGATAGCATTGTATATATAAAGTATCGGTAGGGGAGCATTCCATGTGCGCAGAATGGTGATGGTGACAGATCCTGGAGCGCATGGAAAAGCAAATGTAGGTATGAGTAACGATAAAGGGGGTGAGATTCCCCCTCGCCGCAAGACTAAGGTTTCCCGGGCGATGCCAGTCAGCCCGGGGTCAGTCGGGTCCTAAGTCCCAGCCGAACGGCGAAGGCGATGGCATACACGGTGAACATTCCGTGACTTGCCCATTCAGCGACGCGGAGACGGAGCAGTGACACTGTCGCGCCCTTACGGACATGGGCGTTGAAGGCTTTAGGCTGTGATGGGTGCAGGCAAATCCACACCCAGAGCTGATGGCCGATAGTACGGTCCTCCCCCCGGGGCGGACCGACAGCACAGGTAACCATACTTCCAAGAAAATCCGCTAAGCTCAATGTTTGGGCAACCCGTACCGCAAACGGACACACGTAGTCGGGTAGAACATACTGAGGCGTTGAGAGATTCATGGTTAAGGAACTAGGCAAACTGACCCCGTAACCTCGGGATAAGGGGTCCTCGTTTTTTACGAGGCGCAGAGAATAGGTCCAGGCAACTGTTTAACAAAAACACAGGGCTGTGCAAACTCGCGAGATGACGTATACAGCCTGACACCTGCCCGGTGCCGGAAGGTTAAGAGGAGGGCTCAGACGCAAGTCGAAGGCCTGAATTGAAGCCCCGGTAAACGGCGGCCGTAACTATAACGGTCCTAAGGTAGCGAAATTCCTTGTCGGGTAAGTTCCGACCTGCACGAATGGTGTAATGATCCGGACGCTGTCTCAACCATGATCTCAGTGAAATTGTAGTATCGGTGAAGATGCCGATTACCCGCGATGGGACGAAAAGACCCCGTGAACCTTTACTGCAGCTTAGCACTGACCTTGGTCATCCGATGTGTAGGATAGGCCGGAGGCTTCGAAGCGCGCACGCCAGTGTTCGTGGAGCCATCCTTGAAATACGGCCCTTTGGCTGTCCGGGGTCTAACCCGCCGTTGCGGGGACACTGCTTGGTGGGCAGTTTGACTGGGGTGGTCGCCTCCAAAAGCGTAACGGAGGCTTCCAAAGGTGCCCTCGGGCCGATTGGTAACCGGCCTCATTGAGTGCAATGGCATAAGGGCGCTTGACTGGGAGGCAGACATGCCGAGCAGGCAGGAAACTGGGGCATAGTGATCCGGTGCACGTGTATGGAAACTGCATCGCTCAAAGGATAAAAGGTACTCCGGGGATAACAGGCTGATCCCCCCCAAGAGCTCATATCGACGGGGTGGTTTGGCACCTCGATGTCGGCTCGTCACATCCTGGGGCTGGAGAAGGTCCCAAGGGTTGGGCTGTTCGCCCATTAAAGTGGCACGCGAGCTGGGTTCAGAACGTCGTGAGACAGTTCGGTCTCTATCTATCGTGGGCGCTGGAGTTTTGCGTGGTTCCGCCACTAGTACGAGAGGACCGTGGTGGACAGACCTCCGGTCTGCCGGTTGTGCCGCCAGGTGCACCGCCGGGTAGCCGAGTCTGGCATGGATAAGCGCTGAAAGCATCTAAGCGCGAAGCCTTCCGCAAGATTAGAACTCCTCATTAGGGTCGTCACAGACGATGACGTCGATAGGGTGCAGGTGTATAGACGGCGACGTCACAGCCGAGCACTACTAATAGCCCGAAGCTTTCATTCCGCCTGCCCTTGCTTGCGGCAGTGTCTCTATGCCTTTAGAAACAGTTTCTCTTGCCCGTGTCACGGTCACCCTTACGGCGTGCATTCCGGCACGCCTGCGATTTTTTCGGGTGGTCATTGCGCCGGGGTTCCACCTCTTCCCATTCCGAACAGAGAAGTTAAGCCCGGTTGCGCCGATGGTACTGCAATGCAATGCGGGAGAGTAGGTAGCTGCCTTTTTTTATGCGGGTCCTGATTACGAAGGTAGTCAGGGCCCTTTTGTTTTCCCCGGTATAAGTGTTGTATAATGGGTGCAGGTATTTTAATGAGTATTATCAAAACGCTTGTTCTTCTTACAAAAAGACTTATATTTGGGTGTTCAGGGTTCCTTGCGCCTGCATGGTTTTCGGGTGGGGGCTGTGTAAGGCAGGACGGATTCCTTTCTTTGGTATCCATGAATGTTGTATTTTTGCTGTGTGCTACAGTGGGGGCAGAAGTTCGGTGGGGATTTCTTGCAGGACAAGGGACTGGGAGAGAGCTCCCCTTCATATTGATATCTCCCCACTCTCTTGGACAGATGGGACAACTGCCATCATTGAGCTTTTAGTTCTTTGACTGCGGTTGCTCTTCACAAGATGGTGATGGGACTTTAACGGAATGGTGTTTTGACACACCATCACGTATTACAATAAGTCTGATGCCAGAATTACAGAGGTAAATTGGGTATCATTTTTGGTCTACTGACTTGTATGCACATAGAGCGATGTATTTAGGACTAATAAGTTTTGCCAGTTAGGGTAGTGTCCTTAAAATGTGAAGGCATTGTTTTTTTTCTTATCTTTATCTTTTGAAAACGATTAAGGAAGATTGGAAAAAGTTGCGAATAGTTTTGCTATTGTGGCATATTATCCCTATATTTGCCAATGAATATACAGAAACGATATCTGTTAATCCTAAATAAACGAGTAGAATGAGAAGTAGATGGCTTTATATGTTATACTTATTGTCTGTGTCTTGTTTGCTATATAGCCAGACGGAACAAACTAATCTTCTGTTTCTTTAACGCTGAATATCATGCAAAATAAACCCTTTTCTTCCCTGTCTCTGTTTTTTCTCTTCTTCTTTGCCTTTGGTTTTCCGACCCATGGACAGAACCTTTTTGGGAAGGTAACCTCTGGCAAGACGTCCATTGAATATTGTAATGTAATTCTTAGACAGGCATCTGATTCTCTATTTATTTCTGGTACAGTAACAGATAGTGTGGGAATGTTTTCCTTTAATAAGGTGAAGGAGGGAAAGTATTTCGTGGAAATATCTTGTTTGGGATATGCCAAGAAACGGCTGCCGGTCAGCATTTCTGCCAAAGATGACACCCAATTAAATGTTATGCTTGAGCCTTCTGAAATTTTAATGAAGGAAGCAACGGTTACCGCAACGCGCAAAATGTGGGAAAAGAAAGCGAATTCCATCGTTATGAATGTTGAAGGAACGCCGCTTGCCAATATGTTTTCTCCAACAGATGTCTTATCGTATATGCCAGGAGTGATGGCTGATGCTTCGGGGATAAGACTAATGGGGAAAGACAACATGCTTATCTTGATAGATAATCGCATGGTCCGCTCTTTCTCCGAAGTAGAAAACCTGCCTGTAAAATCTATAAAATCAATTGCTATAGAACGGAATGCAGGTGTAAAATACGACAGTAAATATACTTCCATTTTACGGATTGCGACAAAGAAATGGAAGGATAATATGGCTGTGGAACTTAGCGAAAGGACGCAATTTGGCAGAGAACTGTCTCAACGTGAGGGCATGAATGTTAATTGGGGGCTGAATAAGCTGACTGCGAGTTTGGACGTTACAGGCAACTTCCGTAACAGTAAGGAATATTCCATGGTAGAACAACAAAACACATTAAAAGCCATTCGCTATTTCAGTCAGCAGACTTTGAATACTCGACGAAAAGGTTTCGATTTGGCAGCAGACATTAAATATGAGTTTGGCGAGAGCCATTATCTGCAAATTCACGACGACTTTTATACCTCAACCAATAAGCCCTTTCTGGCAAGTACTGTGCAATATCTTGAGCCAAATCTACGCAAGGAAGTTTTTACGAATACGACATCGGATTACAGGGAAAGGAACAATCGGTTGAATTTATTTTATAATGTCCCGATAATAAGTAAAGGTCGGATTGAATTCAGCCTCGATTATATATACCAATCTACGAGAGACAAACAAGCCATTGAGGAGATTTCCGATACTGAAAAGACTGATTTTCCGATTCTGTATAATGGGCAATACCACGTGTATTTGGCAAAATTGAACTATACAGGACAGTTTTTCAAGTGGATAGATGGAAGTGTCGGAGCTGATTTCATGACTTTGCGGAACCATACGCTTTCCGATTCTAAGTCGATGAAAAGCGGTTTGCTAAACAGCAAGGGCAGACACACAGAACGCCAATTTGCCTATTATGTAAATCTGCAAAAGCAAATAGGCAAAATTTTAGATGTACAGGCTGGTGTCAGAAGCGAGTTTGTACGCATGGAATACACCGAGCTCAAACCATCTCAGCAACGCACAAAGCGACTTTGCAAATTGTTTCCTTTTTTTTCATTAAGCCTTGACTTGTCGCCTAAATGGAGTTTATCATTCGCATTCGACAGGAAAATGAACCTCCCATCTTACCAAGAATTGAATCCGATAATTACCTATTTCGATAGATACAGTTACCGAATTGGAAATCCTGCTTTAGAACCTGTCTGTTTTAATAACCTTTCGTTCAGCGTATTATACGACCGCTCGTTGAACATCTATGCAGAATATTCATTCATCAGGAACCAGATTTTGGAAGTCCCCACAACCGACAGCGAGAAACAAACAATAAGAATTACGCCTATTAACCTTGCCAGAAGCTACCAAGTAAGCCTCGGGGCAAGTCTGTCGAGGCAGTTTGGCAAGCATCGCATCAGCATCAGTACTGCTTTCTTAGCACAAAGGAGTGAGCTAAAAGCAAGTAGCGAAGCAGACAACTCTCATTTATTCACCTCCCTGCAGAGTTCGATATCCTATGTCTACCAATTCATAGGAGATGCAGATTTCTATGTCAGGGCAAATTACACAGGGCAGGAGAACGATGCCATATCAAGGCAGTCTTCAGTCTTTGGCACAACGGCTGGCATGAATTTCAGGTTCTTTCGTAAGAGACTACAGCTCAACATAGCCTATAACAACCTGCTATGTACAAAACGCTCTGTGTCGGAAGTGGTCTACGCAAGCCTTAAGTCTGTAGAAACGAACAACGCCGACAAGCGGATTTTCTCTGTGAGCTTAAAGTACAACATCAATGCATTCTCACGTAAAAACGAGGTTAAAAGCATTGATGATATCCTGAGACGGCTATAAAAAACACGGACTTGACAATACCAAACACTGTCTTGAACAGCCGATAGCGTAGACAGATGCCTTTCTTACGGTCAATGTGGAAGGGCATACAGGCATATAACTGATTTCGTGAGGCAGTCTGGCAAATGCCAATGGGCAGAGTTTATTATATAACAAGGTGTAACTTCATCTTTTACCATACTATGGCAGCTTCACTCTGTCGCCGGTTCTCAATCCTCGTTTGGCTATTTTCTTGTTTGCCTTTATTATGTTCTTTAGTCGGACACCGTATAGTTGAGCGATGTCGTACAGACTTTCGTTGCTCTTTGCTGTGTGATATTGTCTGTTGAAGTTGTCCGGCACATGATGTTTCTTTTTTCTTAACCACACAATTTCGCTTTCGTTAAGACGTGTGTCTTCGGGTTGCTCGTTGTATTTTGCCAGCTTATGGGCTTTTATACCAATTTCCCTTGCTATGTTTTCGTAGGTTTCGCCTGCATGGGCTGTAAGATAGCAGTTGTCGTTGAATGCTCTGAATTGTCGGGTTCGCATATCCATGTCCTCTCTTCGCGACGGTTTCGGAGTAGACCAGATATTGTCGTTTTTGCCCAAAGTCATTGTATCGTATTCGTAGAGCCTGTATAGTTCTATGATGTCTATCAGACTATTTGCATAAGCAGGGTTGGTTGCGTATCCTGCTCGTTTCAGTCCGTAAGCCCAGCCACGATAATCTGTTCTTGCGAGTTGGAACAAGCTGCTGTATCGTCTGCGTCCTCTTAAGAATTTGGAATGGTCTTCGAAACTTTCAATTGCACTTCCATATACTCTGAAACATTCTCCCTGCTCATCGTCGTCGTGGGATATCGACGGTCCTGTCCAGTCGTGGCATTTAATTCCGAAGTGGTTATTTGCCACGGTGGCGAGCCGGCTGTTGCCTGCTCCGCTTTCCAAAACGCCTTGTGCAAGTGTAATGCTTGCCGGTATTCCGTAGCGTTGCATTTCTCTGATTGCTATGTTTTTATATTTGTTAAAGTAGTTTTGGTAAGCCTGGTTCCAACGTATATTCGGACCTGCAATAGCCCAACTAATGTGTGTCAGAACTGCAATTATAATGATAAGGAGTCGTTTCATAACGTTTATTCGAGTATGTGTGGGTTGCAAATATACATTATTTATATTGAAGTTGGAAGGTTAGAGTTTTAAAAAAGTAAAAAACGTGTGATGTAACGGATAATAAAAAGAGACAGGCTGGGTGCTTTCTTGCCCCCAGCCTGTGTTATGATGAGATGAAATTTATTTGGAATTACTTGCCTTCCTCCATCTTTTTCTTGAGGTCGGCGAGTACGTCGAGATCGCCAAGCGATGTTCCAGCTGCAACGTTATTCACTTGTGCGGGCTGTTCAGTATGCTTTTTGTTGCTGTTGCGCTGGCGTCTTGGCTGTTCTTCCTTCGGAGTCTCGTATGTTCTTGAGTGTGAGAGAATGATACGTTTTGTATCTTTCACGAACTCGATGACTACGAATGGGAGTTCCTCTCCGAGTTGTGCTTGTGTTCCATCTTCCTTGACAAGGTGTTTAGGAGTAGCGAAACCTTCTCCACCCTCGTTCAGTGTTATGACGGCACCCTTGTCCATTACCTCTGTAATCTTACCGATGTGTACAGAGCCCGGAGTGTAGATTGTCTCGTAAGTATCCCATGGATTGGTTTCGAGCTGCTTGTGTCCGAGGCTCAATCTACGGTTTTCCTTGTCTATTTCGAGTACAACTACGTCGATGTCTGCACCTACGTGTGTAAATTCAGATGGGTGTTTCACTTTCTTTGTCCATGACAAGTCAGAGATGTGGATAAGTCCATCGACACCTTCCTCGAGCTCTACGAAGATACCGAAGTTGGTAAAGTTGCGTACTTTTGCGGTGTGTTTAGAGCCGATAGGGTATTTTGTTTCGATGGTTTCCCATGGGTCTTCTCTGAGTTGCTTGATGCCGAGCGACATTTTGCGTTCGTCGCGGTCGAGTGTAAGTATCACTGCTTCAACCTCATCGCCTGCCTTCAGGAACTCTTGTGCAGAGCGAAGGTGTTGGCTCCAGCTCATTTCTGAAACGTGGATAAGTCCTTCTACGCCCGGCTGGATTTCGACAAAGGCTCCGTAGTCTGCCATGACGACAACCTTTCCCTTGACGTGGTCGCCCACTTTGAGGTTCGGATCGAGTGCGTCCCATGGGTGTGGAGCGAGTTGTTTCAAGCCGAGTGCAATGCGTTTCTTCTCTTCGTCGAAGTCGAGAATAACGACATTAATCTTCTGGTCGAGCTCGACAATTTCGTGTGGGTCGTTGATGCGTCCCCATGAAAGGTCTGTAATGTGAATGAGTCCGTCCACACCGCCGAGGTCAACGAATACACCGTAGCTTGTGATGTTTTTGACAACGCCTTCCAAAATCTGTCCTTTTTCGAGGTGTGAGATAATTTCCTTGCGTTGTGCTTCGAGCTCTGCTTCGATGAGTGCTTTGTGTGAAACGACCACATTGCGGAACTCCTGGTTGATTTTAACCACCTTGAATTCCATTGTTTTGCCCACGAACATATCGTAGTCGCGTATTGGGTGGACGTCAATCTGGCTGCCCGGAAGGAAAGCTTCGATGCCGAACACATCAACAATCATACCGCCTTTGGTGCGACTCTTGATGTAACCTTGAATAACGGCGTCGTCTTCGAGTGCCTTGTTAATGTTTTCCCAGCTCTTTTGCAGGCGTGCCTTTTTGTGTGAAAGAATAAGCTGTCCGCCTTTGTCTTCTTGGTTTTCAACGTAAACTTCAACCTTGTCGCCCACCTTCAGGTCTGGATTGTAGCGGAATTCAGATGCGGGAATGATGCCATCGCTCTTGTAACCGATGTTTACTACGACTTCTTTTTTGTCGATAGCAGTTACAACGCCTTCTACAACCTGGTGTTCTTGGATTTTGTTCAGGGTGTCGTCGTAAGCTTTTGTAAGCTCGTTTTTGTCGCCACCAACGGTTTTACCGTTTTCAAACTCCTCCCAGTTGAAGTCTGACAAGGGATTGACGTCTTTGTAATTTGTCATAAATGATTTTTAAAATGTTTGTAATTAATAAAGTTAGACTTTATGTGAAAATACTCTCTGAGGGGTATTACCCCCTACCGAGGTGCAAAGTTACTAATAATAATCTGTAAATAAGCAAGTTCTGATGGTTATTTTTTCTCTTTTTTCTGTAGGTATCTTAGTGATTTTGGGTATCCTGGTGCTCTTATTATTCATAGGAAGCCGTGGGAGGATAGTATTTTCAAGCGCCTACTATGCTCCTAATAATCCCAAGGAGCCCATAAAGTTAGTATTTACAAGGGAGCCTATGGGGGCAGTAGATTGGAAGAGAAGGTGTTCTGGGGAAGATGTAATGTTTTGTAAAAGGCATTGTTTTGCACGGTGAAACAGGCTCTTTTACCGTCCAAAACAAGCTCTTTTGGTTTATAAAAGGGTGGTTTTTGCAATGCGAAAAGGGGAACGTTGTAATGTGTTAGACGTCAGTCTGTTGCACAATTCTTATGGCTGTAAAAAATGTTTACACAGCTGTTTATAGTTCCAAGCTGTTTTCTTTCAGCAGAAAGTCGTAGATGCTGATGGTTGTTATGCCGTGTTCGTCTCTTGTAATGGGTCCCTCTTCGCCCGTTACAATTATCTTCTTGAATGCGTCGCCTATGCGTAACAGCGATGCGCGCTCCTGTTCCAGTTTCTCTTCGGAGGGCATTCTGTAGGTCGACTGTATGTAGTATCTTCTGCTTCCAAGGTTGCAGACGAAGTCTACTTCCAGGGTTGAACGCAGTCTTTTCCCCTCACTGTTGGTGCCGACAGACGAAACCGAGCCCACATCTACGTTGAAACTGCGTGCCCTTAGCTCGTTGTACACAAGGTTTTCCATAAGGTGTGTTCTCTCGTTCTGTCTGAAATTGATGCGTGCATTGCGCAGTCCCAAGTCCATGAAATAGTACTTGAAGGGAGAGTCGATGTAGTGTTTGCCCTTTATGTCGTATCTTGTGGCCTTCTCAACCAGGAACGAATCGGAAAGGAAATCTATGTAGTTCTTGATGGTATCGTAGGAAACGGCCGACTTTTTCTCGCTCCTGAAGGTGTTGGCCAGCTTGTTTGGGCTGGTAAGTGCGCCGATGTTGGAGGCTATGATGTTGATAAGTTCTTCCAAATCGTCATCTTTCCGTATGTCGTATCGGTCTTTTATGTCTTTGATATAGGTCTCTTCGAACAGTGTTTTCAGGAATCTGACCTTCTGTTCTTCCGTGTTGTACATTAGAATTTGTGGCAGGCCGCCATATAACAGATACTCGTTCAGGCCTGCCTGCATAGTTCCCTGGTAGGCCGACATGTATTCGCGGAAGCACAAAGGATACATTTTTACTTCGTATCCGCGTCCACGAAACTCGGTGATGATGTCTTTCGACAAGAGCCGTGCGTTGCTTCCCGTAACGTAGACATCTGCATTTGGCATTCTGAGAAAGCCGTTAAGGACTTCCTCGAAATGCTCGAGCATCTGGACTTCGTCGAGCAAAATATAGTATTTTTCCTTGCTTTTCATGCGGTTTTCCATGTATGCGTAGAGGTTGTCGGGCTTTCTAAGTTCCCTGTTTCTGTAGTCTTCGAGGTCTACCGCAATGATTTGTTCGCTGGAAATGCCATGTTCCTTGAGGTATGAAACAAAGATTTCGAACAGCAGATACGACTTTCCGCATCTGCGCATTCCCGTTATTATCTTTATCATACCATTGTTTTGCAACGATATTAATTCGGCCAAGTATTTGCTGCGCTCTATCATTTGTCTGCTCGAAACTTATGTGTTGCTGTAGCATAGTTTCCGTTTGCAAAGGTAAAATAATTCTTTTGCTTTGGCAAATCCTACTCGAAATTAGTGTGTAAAAGACACACAAATTCCGAGTACAGTCTATTTTTATGCGTTTAAAATGCAGTTTTTGCACAATAGGAAATAGATATTCATATATCTTGTATGCTGGTTTTGTTCTACCAAAGGTATAAAAACAGACACCGCAACATGGGGTTGCCCATGCTGCGGTGTCCTGATGGTTGAGTGCCCAAGCAGATTTTGTTCTGCCACGGTTCTGTTATTTAAACGTAAGTTCGTCGGCGTTAGGATTTTTGCCGATAGAGATGGTGTCGCCTTCGTGCACTTTCCCGGCAAGAATTTGCTCGCAAATGCCGTCTTCAATATAGTTTTGTATGGCACGTTTCAGTGGCCGTGCACCGAACTGGACGTCGTAGCCCTTTGTTGCAACCAGTTCTTTTGCCTCGTCGGTGATGGTTACGTCGTAGCCAAGTTCCTTTATTCGCTTGAACAAACCACGCAGTTCGATGTCTATAATCTGCTTTATGGCAGCGAGATCGAGCTGGTCGAAGGTGATGATTTCGTCCAAACGGTTCAGGAATTCGGGTGCGAACTGCTTGCTCAGGCTCTTCTGAATGATGGCACGGGCACGCTCCTTGTCTTGCTCGTTCTGCGAAATGCCATTCAGATTGGCTGCTGTGAAGCCCACGCCCTGCCCAAATTCCTTCAGCTGACGGGTTCCTGCGTTGGACGTCATGATGATGACGGTGTTGCGGAAGTCTACCAAGCGTCCGTTGCCATCGGTCAGTCTGCCTTCGTCGAGCACCTGCAAGAGCATGTTGAATACGTTTCCGTGCGCCTTTTCAATCTCGTCTAACAGCACGATGGAGTAGGGGTGGCGCCGCACTTGCTCGGTAAGTTGTCCGCCTTCTTCGTATCCTACGTATCCCGGAGGTGCTCCAACGAGTCGCGAAGTGTTGAAGCTTTCTGTGTATTCGCTCATGTCTATGCGTATGAGAGCGTCATCGGAACCGAACATTATCTCGGCTAACTTCTTGGCTAAATAGGTCTTTCCCACTCCGGTAGGACCAAGAAACATGAATGCACCAATGGGGTGGTTGGGGGCTTTCAGTCCGATGCGGTTGCGCTGAATGGCTTTCACCATCTTTTCTATCGCCTTGTCCTGTGCTATAACCTCTTGTTTCAGGTTGTCTGCCATGCTGACAAGTCGTGCGCTTTCGCTTTCCTGCATTCGCTGGACAGGTATGCCCGTCATCATTGAAACCACATCGGCAACCTTGTCGGCGTCTACTTCCACCCGATTGCTGTCGTCGCCGCGTTCCCATTTCCGTTGTGCGGCTTGCAGTTCGTGTTCCAATGCGGCTTGCTTGTCGCGGAAGTTTGCTGCAAGTTCGAAGTTCTGGTTCTTCACTGCGTCCCGTTTCTTCCGGTCTGCCTCGTCCAACTGCTTTTTCAGTTCGATTATTTCGGGTGGCACCTGGGCGTTTTGCAGATGCACGCGGGCGCCCACCTCGTCCATCGCATCGATGGCTTTGTCGGGGAAGAAGCGGTCGGTTATGTAGCGGTCTGTCAGTCTGACACATGCCGTGATGGCATCATCGGTGTACGAAACGTGGTGATGCGCCTCGTAACGGTCCTTTATGTTGTTCAGAATTTGCAGGGTCTCGTCTACCGTGGTAGGTTCAACCATGACCTTCTGGAAGCGTCTTTCCAGTGCGCCATCTTTC